>NZ_AKJI01000072.1:0-33403 GCF_000282415.1 Pseudomonas sp. GM60 | reverse complement strand
AAGCCAGCTCCTACAGGTTCGGTGGTGTGTAGGAGCCGGCTTGCTGGCGATTCAGGCGACGTGGTGTGTCAGCTCAGCGGGTGTTACCACTGATACGTCGCGCTCGCCTGAACGGTGCGCTGTGCGCCATACCAGCACCACGAATAGGAATAGCACGACGCCACGTACTCTTTGTTGGCCAGGTTGCTGGCGTTCACCGCCAGGCGCAGGTTGTCCTTGAGGCTGTTGATGTGCGGGATGTCGTAGTGCACCGCTGCATCCAGCAGCGTGTAACCCGGCACCTTCAGTGTGTTGGCAGTGTCGCCCCAGGAGGAACCGACGTAACGCGCCCCGCCGCCGACACCGAAGCCTTTCGCTACGCCGTCGTGGAAGGTGTAATCCGCCCAGACCGAGGCCGTATGACGCGGCACGCCATAGTTGGTGGTGCCTTTCGCCGGCACTGCCGGGCCGACGGCGATGTCGGTCAGCGGCGCGTAGCTCACGGTGCTGTTGGACTTGGTGATGCGGTTGTCCAGATAAGCGTACGCGGCGGTGATGTCCAGGTTGTCATTCAGGCTGGCCTTGCCTTCGAGTTCGAAACCACGGGAACGCACTTCACCGCTCTGTTCCTGGCAACGCCCGGTGCCGCACAGGTGCGTCGGATCCGGATCAAGCGTCGGCACGTTGCTTTGGCGCAGGTCGAAGACCGACGCGGTGATAAAGCTGTTGCTGCCCGGTGGCTGGTACTTGATCCCCACTTCGTATTGCTGGCCCTCGGTCGGCTTGAACACCGAACCACCATAGCCGGTGCCCGACTGCGGTTCGAAGGATTCGGCGTAGCTGATGTACGGCGACAGGCCGTTATCGAACAGATAGACCAGCCCCACGCGACCGGTGAACGCCTCGCTGTCCAGAGAGGTTTTGGTCTTGACGTTGTTGCGCAAGTTCATCGAGCTGTTGTTGTTGGTCGCCCAGTCGTAGCGCCCCCCCATCAGCAACACCCACTTGTCCCATTTGATCTGGTCTTGCAGGTACAAGCCCTTCTGCTGGTTACGCTGCGTCGCGTCGGTGGTGAACGCCGGTGTGACGACCGGAACACCGTAGACCGGGTCAAAGATATCCAGCGTCGGCCCCGTGCCGAAACCGGACTTGGTATCCGTGCTGGTGTTCTGATAATCGCCACCCAACAGCACCGTGTGTTGCACCGGCCCAGTGTCGAATCTGGCTTGCACCTGGTTATCCAGGGTGTAGGCATCCAGGTCGACGTCTGTGGCAATGGTCGACCGGTTGGAGGTGCGGTAATCGGCGCGCAGGTTGCTGTTGTAGAGGCTGCGATAAACGCCTTCGCTGCGCAGGTAACGCGCGTTCTGACGCAAGGTCCAGACGTCGTTGAGGTGATGTTCGAACAAATAACCGATGGAGAAATACTCGCGGTCACTCTTCTCGAAATCCTTGTCGCCGTCATAGAAATCGACATCGATGTCACGCCCGGTCGGGCTGTGCAACACCGAGCCCCACGCCGGTGTCGAACCGTACGAAGCCGCCTTCGGGTCTTTCTGGAAATGCCCCAGCAGCGTCAGCGACGTGTCATCGCTCGGGCGCCAGGTGAACGCCGACGAAATGGACTGACGCTGGGTTTCGGTGTGTTCCAGTTGACCATCGGCCTCGTCGTACAGACCAGCCAGGCGATAGGAGTAAACGCCCTGGTCGTCGAGCGGGCCGCTCAAATCGAAGGTCGTGCGTTTCTTGTCGAAGGTGCCGTACTCGACGCCGATTTCATGGAACGGCGTATCCAGCGGCCGCTTGCTGACCATGTTCACCACACCGCTGGGGCTGGCCTGCCCGTACAGCACCGACGACGGCCCGCGCAAAACGTCCACGCGCTCCAGATCAAACGAGTCTTTTTGCGGCGAGGCATCGCGACTGCCCGGCATGCGCAAGCCGTCCAGATACACGGCCGGGGAAAAACCACGGATGGTCATCTGATCCAGTCGCGAGGCGGTAGAGCCACGGGTTTCGGGAATCACGCCGGCGGTGTAACGCAAGATCTGGTTGAGATTCTCCGCGCCCTGGGCACGCATCTGGTCCTTGGTGACCACGGAAATCGACTGCGGTGTTTCGTTCAGCGCCGTATCGGTCTTGGTCGCCGACAGCGCGCGCGTCGCGACATAACCCGCCACCGGACCGGTCGGACTTTCGCTCGCATACGCGCCGTTGATGTTGGTGGCCTGCAGCTCCAGAGAACCTTCGACCGCCTCGGGCGCAGGTTCGATGCGATAGCGCGTGGCCGACAGCGCGATGGCGTTGAGGCCGCTGCCCTGAAGCAATTGGGCAAGTGCGTCGCCGGTGCTGAATGGTCCGCTCAGGCCATTGCTGCGTTTACCGCGCGTCAAGGCCGGGTCGAAGGCCAACACCAGGTCTGCCTGCTCGGCCAGGCTGTTCAGCGCCTGACTCAAATCCCCGGCCGGGATCGAAAAACTGCGGACAGCACTGGTGTGTGAACCCGCGACCGGCGATTCGGCAGCCAGCAGCGGCGCCGCGACAAAAGCCATCGCCACTGAAAGCGCCAGTGGGTGCAACGGACGAGCAAAGCGAGACATGAGAAATCCTGCGAAATGGAAGGCGTTACTAACCATGACGGCCATGTCGGAAAAACAGACAATGAATGCGAGCGATTTGCATTAATATTTTTTGTAAACCCCGAAACCCTGTAGGAGCGAGCCTGCTCGCGATGGCGGTGGGTCAGACAAACCGTGTCGCCTGGATCGCCAGCAAGCCGGCTCCTACAGGTTGGGGTGAAACGGTATTGATGCCTTCCTCAACCTTGTAGGAGCTGGCTTGCCAGCGATGGCGGTGGGTCAGGCAGACCGTGTCGCCTGGATCGCCGGCAAGCCGACTCCTACAGGGTTGGGGGGTTATAGGGGTTTGATCACCACCAGCAGATCGGTGAAGTGCTCGACCTGGATCGGCAGGTTGTCCGCCAGTGTCGCGAGCGCTGCATCGGTGTCGTCGAGGCGGAACACGCCGGAGACGCGCAGCCCTTGCAGCGCCTGTTCGTCGTAGCGCACCAGGCCCCGTCGGTAACCGGCGAGGGCCTGAAGCACTTCGCTCAAAGGGCGGTCATCGACTTTGAGCAAGCCCCGGGTCCACGCATCCGGGTGGGCGTTGCCGATGGGTTGCGGTGCTTGCGCCCGGCCCTCTCTGAGGGTGGTTTGCTCGCCCGCCGCGACGTTCACCGCCTCGGCGCCGTTGGCTTTGGCGGCAACGACAGACTCCAGCACACTGACCACGGTTGAACCATCGGCTGCGCGCTTCACCAGATAGCGCGTGCCCAGTGCCGTCGCCGTCCCCTGATCAGTGCGCACCACAAACGGACGCCGGGCGTCCTTGGCCACCTCGACCCACATATCCCCTTCCAACAACTCGATGACGCGCTGCTGGCCGTCGAACTTCACGTCCAGCGCCGAATGACTGTTGAGCTGAATATGGCTGCCGTCCGAAAGCACCACCTCGCGCCGCTCGCCCACGCCGGTACGTTGATCGGCGAGCCAGACCGGCATGTTGTCCAGGCCGATCCAGCCACAGACCAACACACCCAGCAGCGCAATCGCCTGGGCGCCACGGCCCGACACTCTCGGGCCCGGCCGGGCAAAGGCATGCTTGAGGGCAACGCGTGCGGGGGCGGCAGGCAGCTCGTCAAAACCGCCCCACAAAGCCCGCATGCGCTCCAGGGCGAGCGAGTGTCGCGGGTCGGTTTCGCACCAGACATCGAAAGCCACACGTTCGGCGTCGGTAGCCAAATCGTCGTGCAACAACGTCAGCCAGTAAGCCGCCTCAAGGATCATCTGCTCGGAGGGTGGATGGACGTTCGTCACGACGGCTGTTCCGCCCCGTACAAGGTGTTGTAGCAATGGACGAGCGCACCGGCGACGTAGTTTTTGACCGTGCTGGCGGACACCTTCAGTTCAATCGCGATCTCGCTGTAGGTAAGGCCGTCGAGCCGACTGAGCAGGAACGCCTCGCGGTTCTTGTCTGGCAACCCGGCGAGCATCACGGCGATTTTTTCCAGCGCCTCAAGCGCCACATGGATCGCTTCGGGGTCGGGCATGCCGGCGTCATGCGCCTGGATCGCCAGCGCCTCGAGGTACGCCTGCTCGATCCGCCGGCGTCGGGCGCCATCAATCAACAAGCGCCCCGCCATGGTCGCCAGAAACGCCCGCGGCTCTTTGATGGTGTGAGGCTCGGCGAGGGTGAGCACGCGAATGAACGCGTCATGGGCCAAATCAGCCGCGCGTTGCGAACAGCCGAGTTTTTTCCGTAGCCAGCCATGCAACCAGGAATGGTGATCGCTATAGAGGTCGGTGAAGGTCCGCCGACGACGGGCAACGTCGTCATCAGCCACGGAAAAATCGCGCATACGCAAAAATTTCTCAAATAAGAAAGATTACCAGTAGCGCGAACGATGACAGTAAAACCATGGCAGAGCAAGCGACGTAAAGCCGCGGTGAATCAGAACGCTGAACAGCTATTGCTCCGGCGCAACCATCCGGAACCTGATGTTGATATCGTCGGAAACCACCGTGTCCGCCCACTCGCCTTCACCGATTTTGAAGTCGCTGCGCTTGAGCGTCAGTTGACCATCGAATATGCCGATCGCTTTCTGGGACTTCAGCAGGACCGGCACTTGCACCGTGCGCGTTATCTTCTTGAGGGTGAGATTGCCGGTGATCAAGTAACGGTTGTTGCTCAACGCTTTTACAGCGGTCGACTCAAACGTCGCCTGCGGAAAAGTGGCCGTGTCGAACCACGCGGGCTTTTTCAACTCTTCGTTGGCGTCACTGCTTCCGGCATCAATGCTGTCGAGTTCGATCGTGAGCACGGCGTGGGCTGCCGAGGGGTTCGCCGTGTCGAAATCCAGCGTGCCTTCGAACTTGCCGAACGTGCCGTAGACCCGTGAGCTGAACTGTTTGTAGGTGAAAGAGATAGTGCTGGCGGTCTCATTCACCTGTTTGTATTCGATGGCATCGGCGCACGGCAACACGCCGAGCGTGATCGCGACAAGCACGGCGGCGGAACGCGGGAAACGAAGGTTCATGGGATTCTCCGGCAGGACGCCCTGGTGCAGTGAGGTGCTGCACACAAAGGCCAGCCATAGGTGGACTAAAGCAAAAAATCGCCGTTTGTGCCATGGGTGCACCGGCGGCCCGACCACCTGTCGCGCACCCCCGTTACGCGCCGGATGCCTGAGTCATGCAGGTGTTTAATGAGTGTTCCATTCACCGCAACGGGAGACGAGTCATGAAAATCGTCGTCATCGGAGGGACTGGACTGATCGGCAGTCAACTGTGCAAAAACCTGCGGGCACTGGGGCATGAAGCGCTGGCAGCGTCACCGAGTACCGGCGTCAACGTCATCAGTGGCGAAGGGCTGAAGGAAGCCTTGGAAGGCGCAGATGTGGTGGTGGACGTGGCGAACTCGCCCTCATTCGAGGATCACGCAGCGTTGCATTTTTTCGAAACGGCCGGGAAAAACCTGTTCGCGGCGGAGAAAGTCGACGGCGTCAAACACCATGTTGCGCTGTCAGTGGTCGGCACCGAGCGCATGCTCGAAAGCGGTTACTTCCGGGCGAAGATGGCTCAGGAAAAACTCATCAAACACTCGGGCATTCCTTACACGATCCTGCGCGCCACGCAGTTCTTCGAGTTCATCGGTGCCATTGCCTACTCGGGTCGCGAAGACGGCAACACCATCCACCTGACCCCCGCCGCGCTGCAACCGATTGCCTCGCTCGATGTCGCCACGGCGCTGACCGATATCGCCTTGAAAGCGCCAGACAACCAGACCCTGGAAGTCGCCGGGCCGGATCGCAAGCCGATCGTTGAATTCGTGAACCAATACCTGCGGCACATCAAAGACCCGCGCGAGGTCGTCGCGGATGACACGGTTCCTTACTTCGGTGCGCCCATCAACGATCAGTCGCTGACGCCTGGGGCGAATCCGATCGTGGGCGCGACACGTTTTGAACATTGGCTGAAGAGCACATTGGCGCCCAATTGACGCTTATCGATGTTGCCCGGGCCGGCGGCCGGTTCGACTCGCCCGGCGAAGTCGAACCGGTCGTGCGGTGCATCACTCGGTGACGACGTTCAACGTCACGTCGATGTTGCCGCGGGTGGCTTTGGAGTACGGGCAGATCTCATGGGCGCCATGCGCCAGTTTCGTTGCAACCTCGTTCGACAGGCCCGGTACGCGCAAGGTCAATCGCCCCTGAATGAAGTACGCCTGGCCGGTCTGGCCCAAATCAACTTCGATGTCTACCGCCGTGTCGGCCGGCAGTGTCACGTTCAGCTCCTTGGCCACCAGGCCGACGGCGGCGCTATAGCAGGCCGACCAGGCACCGGAGAACAATTGCTCGGCGGTCGGGTGCGGCAGAATGTTCGAAAACTGGTGCGCCGGTTTTGCGCTGCCGGGCGAGGACAGCACGATGTCGAGGTTGCCGTTGTGGCCGCGCGACGTGTTGCCGGCTGCGCTAGGGGTGGTGTGGGTTTTGCCGGTGGCCAGGACTTTTTCGATCTTGCTCATGATGAATGCTCTCAATTGGGGATTTGTTTTCGCGTGCGCTTTTATCGCACGCGATGCATTGATAATAATTAAACGGTGAGGACGTTCAGTGCCACATCAATATTGCCGCGTGTTGCTTTCGAGTATGGGCAGATCTGATCAGCGGTGTGCGCCAGCGTGGTGGCGATGTCGTGTGGCAGGCCAGGTACGCGCAGAGTCAAACGAGCCTGAAGGAAGTAGGCCGGGCCGGTTTGCCCCAGATCGACTTCGATGTCGACGGAGAAGTCCGCTGGCAGCACCACGTTCAAATCATTGGCCACCAGACCGACGGCTGCGGTGTAGCACGCCGACCATGCACCGGCGAACAGTTGCTCGGCAGCCGGATGCGGCTGGGTGCCGGCAAACACATGAGCAGGTTTGGCGCTGCCGGGTGTCGACAGGGTGATGTCGAGGCTGCCGTTGTGGCCGCCGGAGGTGTTGCCGGCAGCGCTGGCGGTGGTGTGGGTTTTGCCGGTGGCCAGGACTTTTTCGATCTTGCTCATGGGGTGAATCCTCGATGTTGCTATAGGTTTGATTTAGTATCGCATTCGATTGTATCGTATACGATGGATGAATATTTACGCAGATGCCGGTGGGTGTCAATAGGTCGTTCAAGGGTTCTGCGACGAACGGTGTAAACCGTGAGACCGCTATCGCCGGCAAGCCGGCTCCTACAAGGATCGGGTTTACACGCGGACATTGTAGGAGCCGGCTTGCCGGCGATGGCGCCCTCAAGATCAACGCAACTTCCAGCCAAAAAAAATGGGCCCCCCCGTAACGGATGACCCATCTCTCAAACCCCAAATGTTTACGCCGCCCCACTCCCCTACCGCTGCCACGCCCGCGTCAACAACCTGATGACCTCGGCATCCGCAGTCTGGGAAAAATCCACGTACCAATGCCCGATCGACATAAACCAATCAGCAGTGATCGGGCACACCAATTCATCCACCTCACCGCGTAGCGCCTCCGCCGTTTCAACCGGCGCCACCGGTACCGCGACGACAACGCGAGCCGGCGCCTGTGCGCGCACCGCGTGAATCGCCGCCCTCATCGAAGCGCCCGTCGCCAGGCCATCGTCAATCAGAATCACCACCTGATCCTTCAACTGCACCGGCGCACGCGTTCCGCGATACACCTGCTCACGCCGCAGCAGCTCGCGGGTTTCCCGTGCGACCACGGCATCGAACGTTGCCTGATCAATCGGGTGTGCCCGCAGCGTATGCTCATTGAGGATTTGAATACCGCCGCTGGCAATTGCGCCCATCGCCAGCTCCTGATGGGTCGGAACGCCCAGTTTGCGCACTAGCATCAGGTCGAGGCGAACGTCCAGCGCGGTCGCCACTTCATACGCCACCGGCACACCGCCACGGGGCAAGGCGAGGACGAGGACATCGGGGCGATGCGCGTACTTGAGCAACGGCGCCACCAGCCGCCGACCGGCATCGGCGCGGTCTTGCAGAATGGTTGTCGATGAAGGACTCATGTGGAAAACCTCCCCAGGCGATCACGCCTGTCGGTTTACATCACCGTCACTCGGGATTGTCAGTCCGAAGGTGGACGACAGCAAGCCCACCGGCCTACACCGACGACTCGACTTTCTGACGCAACTTTTAACGCAAAAAAAAGAGCCACCCTGTTACGGGTGGCCCTCTTTTTAAAACCGGAGGTGTCCGGGAAGTTCAGCGAACGTTACAACTTAGCAAGCACTCGCAACAGCCCGCTGCGGCACCACATCGTCGCTCTGTTTTATCACTCGTTGAGTCAATGCCAGCATTGCCAGGAAACCCAGTGCAATCAACAGCGGATACGCCATCAACAGTTCAGAGAGTGAATACTTCCAGGCCAACGGGCGTCCGACGCCCAGCAGGGCCGCATACATCCAGGACACCGCCGACAGCGAGCCGCAGAATAGCGCCAGCATCCGAGCGCTAAACTCGAGCTTGAGCAGCGATCCGGCCTTCTGCATAGCCGGCAACACCAAGCGATGCAACAAGATGCCGTTGTACGTCAACAACATGACAATGATCACTTTGGCTTGAAGTTTCGGGTTCATGAAGTACTCGACTCCCTTCTCCAGGTAATCAATACCCACAATTGCAATACCGGTGACCCACAAAGCAATCAATGCAACAACGACAGACGTCTGGAGACTTTCCAGATGCGCATTATCGTGTTCCGAAAACACCTTACCCTTCAACAAGTTCTTAACCATGGCTATATCACTGGTCAACACCAAACCAATGGCAACACAACAGGCGACCAAGTGAGCATAAACAACACCCAACCGCACAAATTCCATACACTCTTTGTTTTCGACCAGACTCATAATTGTATTTATAGACACGGTACTTCTCCAACTGATTATACAGTGCGAATCATTAGTTCAGCGGGGCTCTAATCGAGTTGCAGGCCCTACGAGATCCGACTGATAAAAGACAAGCCAAATCAGTGATTTGGCGCGGCTGAACCGATTAATTTGCCCGGCAAATCAAGTTCGGCTATTTGTTGGCTCCTGAAATTCAGGTAAAAAAATCCTCACTTGCATTCAATGCATATGAGGTTCGGGATCCACTTCTCTTTCTGCGGCTGCAGGAGCAGGTCATGGCGACGCGCTGAAGTATCAGAGGGCATTAGAACCCAAATGTTCATTTTTCGAGCAAACCACCGACAAACGGTTAGTTCAGAAGAAGCAACTCACCTCGCTGGATAAATCCCAACTTCCCTGAAAGCCACGTGACAACTGGCCTGGTAAATTACATGGCGCCTTAGATTCTTCTATTGGATCCATTAGTTGTTACCTCACTAACGATATCTGCAATAGAGACCAACTCGCATTCAGGGCCCCTCCAACTAAAACAGTCATACTTATTAGAGCCAGGATTGAAATAAGGGATCCAATCTACACCAAGCGTTCAATCTTCTGATGTTGCCACACTAGTTTGTAATACAACGTCTGCAATATCAGCATCCCCAAATACGCCACCGGAAACGCCATCCACACACCCTGCAACCCGAACTGCCCGTCCAGCACATACGCCATCGGCAACTGCACGCCAAGCACGCACACAATCGAAATCGCCATCGGCACCAACACCGTGCCGCTGGCCCGCATGATCCCGCCGACAATCGCCTGAAAGCCAAACACCAACAGGCTCCAGAGCATGATGTGCAACAAGTGCTCGGCCTTCGCCTGAGTCAAATCGTCCGTCAGAAACAACCCCAGCAACCAGTGCGACAACAGATAACCCAACACCACCAACCCACCGGTCAGGCACACATTGATCAACAACCCCGTGCGCAGAATCGGCCCCATCCGCTCAATGCGCCCTGCCCCAATCGCCTGCGCCCCAAGAATCGATGCCGTGATCGCAATCGACAGCGCCGGAAACTGCACATAATTGACGATCTGCGTCACCGCCCCATACGCCGCCGTCGCCTGCGAACCGTGCTGATTCACCAACGCCAGAATCACCAACTCCGACACCGACAACACCACCATCTGCAACCCGGTCGGCAAACCGATGCGTAACACCTTGCCGAGAATCACCCGATCCAGGCGCATCGCCGCAAACATCTCCCGATCCGGTGCCAACGGATGCCCCCGCCGAATCAACCGCCACGCCAACCACCCCATCGCCGATAAATTCCCCGCCAACCCCGCATACGCCGCACTCTGAATCCCCAACATCGGCAACCCGAACCAACCGCGAATCAACGCCGGCGTCAGCGCCAGGCCGATGCACGTCGACACCACCAATGCGATCAGCGGCGACACCGTATCGCTCACCCCGCGCAGCAGCTGGGTGAACAGGACGTAGACCAACAGCGACGGCATGATCCACATCATCACGTGGGCGTAGGACACGGCGTCGTCCAGCACGTCAGCCGGAGTGCCCAAGCCTTGCAAGGCTGGTCTTGCGAATACGCTGCCCAGCACCGCCGCTGTCAGGCCGATGATTGCTCCCAACAGCAACGTGGTGGCGGCGATGGTTTTCACCAAGTGCGGTTCCCGTGCGCCCCAGGCTTGGCCGATGAGCACGCTCGCACCCGCACCGAGGCCGATGACCAGGGCGATGAAGAAGAAGACGATGGGGAACATGCCGGAGACGGCGGCCAGGGCTTGGGTGCCGAGCATTTGGCCGATGTAGATGCTGTTGACGGTGCCCGACATGGATTGGAGGAAGTTGGAGAGGACCATGGGGGTGAGGAAAAGGAGGTAGGTTTTCCAGAGAGGGTTTGGGGTGGTGGGGGTTTGCATTGGGTGGAGGTCCGTCTCGACTGCGGAGTTGGGATTCTAGAGGATAGCGATCGCGGGGATGAACAAAGTTGAATGAATGTTTTGACGCTGTTTTCGATCCATTCAGCAACGCTGATTATTGCGTCCTAGGACGGCATAAAAATTCCTACATGAAGCTCGGAATGCGTCACCTACCGGGCTGTGAGGATGAGGCTTATAGTCGGCCCATCGCCCAGAACGGCGATTCGGGTTTGGCGACCTGATCGATCGAGTATCTAAAGCGCTTTTGCTTTAACTTTTGCCTTGATCGGAGTTTTACCTATGGAAAGATACATGCCCCTCACCGGAATCGATCTGGTCCCGGCCTCCCTGCTCATCGACACCGAAGCTCCACTCGACGTATTGCAAGCCGCCGCTGACTACCGAATTCGCGCAGTTACTCAGGTGCTGGAAAACATCGCCTTTCGCGCCGAGATTGGTTGCGACACGGTGGTGCTGTCGGACTTCTCCAAACTGCTGGCCATTCCGTTGCGGGATGGCTGTGACTTGATGGATGTGATCGGTCGGCGATTGCGGGCGCAGACGAAGGAGTGAATGAGAACGGGCGCTGAAGGCGCCCGTTATTTGTTCGACTAAATCTTGCCCCTGTTTCAAGCAATACGCAGGGCGATATCATAAGCCCTTAATGAGATATCATTCACCAGACCATATAAAACTTGGCAGCGACTTCTAAAAAGGAGGATTATATTTAATGAAAAAGCCTGTTATAGACGAAATGTACGAACTGATCATTCGTGGCGACCTGGACAAACTCGAAAACATTTCAAGACCAGAAGATGCAATTCATATTCGATCTGCGATTTCCACAAGCAATGCTGCCGGGGTTGGACTAACCATTAACTTGGAGGACATTACAAGCAGAGCACCATGGATAACACCCCTATTCGCGGGCCCGAAAATTTACTTTACCTCTGCGTCCACAGCACTACAAAGTTTGATATCACACGGAAAATCTAAAGTACTTATAGACTGGTCTTTTTCATTCGACTCAAATGTGGCAGAAAAGGTCAGAGCATATGTAAATCACGAAAGCATCAATGAATCTGATCGCAATCGCGTAATCACACTTCTTAGGCTAAAAAAAGAATACTCACTCCAAACAGATTTAATACCATTCTTATTTGAAAACCTCCGATTATCCAGAGACAACAAATCAAATGAAAGGCCATTAAACACGATACTAGCTTTCAAAAAACTTGATTATCTCGACTGGGCATCATTCGAGAACAACCCTTTAAAACCAGCATTCAACTGCGATGAAGAAAAACTATCTCAGGAATGTATAAGAACTTATAACAAACTAGTAAATACTGCCGAGGTAAAAAACCGCGAACGCAAAGCGCTGCTTACTCAAGTTATACTATTTGAACTATCGATTATTTGGCTCAAAGGAGAACGCAGCCCGGAAGCCGCATTCACTGCTTTGATCGACTTCTGTGTGATACAGCTGAAAAAGCTACCTAAGTACGAACTTATGTTCGCATGGAAGTTCTTAAGCAACCCTAGCAAGGTCAGGTTTTTTGGCCCATTAAGCGGAGTGGGGAAAGATCTTGCCAAATCCCTTCGGGGAATGGCATGGGATATGTCACATATGCGAACGCTTGAAACCATGTGCACAAAATCAGATTCTGGTTCATTTTTCGTCCCGTTTTTTGTATCGTTCGATGAAAAATTTTCAGAAATATTGAAGCAAAATCAAATTCACGTCCTCCTTATGGATGACAGATTAAAAAGAATGCATAGCATAGGTATGAGTGAGGCTGCATTCCAAGTAAAGCTTAATTCGTGCATGTCTCCACAAGTACTAGAAAACATGACATTTACGAGTTCGGAAGCTAGGAGAACGCATGAAATTTCGGAATTCGAACTTCAGCACATCCTTGAAAATCAAACTACAGTTCTCGAAAGTCTTGCGAACACTATCAGGTCAGCAAGAAAAAACAAGAACAGCGATTGAAAACCACATAACTTTAAAGTGAACACTTTAAAAGTGAACAGATTATTTGTGACATTACAAACAAAAAATCCGTCCACTTTTTCCCAAGTACGGGAAGACTAGCTGAACTCACCACTGGCTGGAGCCACTTCTCTAAATCTACTGACACCTGGTTAATGCATTGACTTGACCACCCATTTGCATGCGACCTAGCCAGCCATTTCCACCGGATTAGCCCCTTTAGTAAACATGACCGGCAAAGAACGACCATAAGCGGCAAATCAGAAGAGCGGGATCGCCGGTCAACATTGCTAAAAAATCTTACTAAATACGTACTATTTATCTAAATCAATAATCTAGACTTTATCGCCTCTGATGAGCTCCGGGGAGGAAATGCTTAAATCTGCAATTGCAGAAACAAATTGCCCAACATCGTTGTCAAGATAGTTTTGCAGATAATGGGATGTCACGAAATCAACAAGGTAGTCACCTTTAAGGGTGTCGGAGTCTAAGTTGCGCACAAATGTAACGCGCCCTTTCTCTGTCAAAGATTTATCCTCTCCATCCATGGTGAGTGTCATTAGGTGGTCGCGCAGAACTACTACAGGAAATATTAACCATACAATACGCCACTCACCAGTATTCCTAGAGCCAGGTAGAGATTTAAGGCTCGCGTCTACTGCTTTAGCAATAGGGAGGAATAGCGAGTCATAAATTCCTTCATGGTTAGCAACCCAGTCGCTCCCTTTCCTCACAATCTTCGAGAACTGAGTGGCCTTGTTCGGGTATTTAAAATAGTAGTGCGAAGGAGCGAGTCCTAAATGAGTAAATGCCGGAATCTCTCTGAACGAGTTTGCACTTAGTTCTTTACGATAGGTTTTACGAGGAAAAATATACTCTTTAGGGTGGAATGTGGTTGTTTCACGTTTATTTTTTTGACGCTCTAGAAAAACGAAAGGAGAACTTGAATCTTTGCATTCAACTAGAATTTCTGCAAAAATCTGAATTTTGTGCTCTTCATTGTGAAGATAGGTTTTTACTGCACGAAGATCTATCTCTCTGGATTTTTTTGTGTCTAGATCTAAGTACGACCAAGATGTCTCAACATGGAATCCGTTCCCCTCTAGAATGGTTGCGATCTCTTGCTCAAAAAGAAAGCCTGATTTCTCAAGCGCCGTTAATATTTGCTCGTCTGTTGGGTGAGGAGAGGACATTTACGGAACCTAATATCAAGTTTAATTAATTTGCATTGCTTTTTGTCTCTATTGTGGCATTTCAAATGCAGCATCACATTTGACTAAGTCTTTTGGAGGCTTTGTTCTGGTTTGACTTGGCGGCGCTGAGCTGTTCGCTTCCGAGCCGCTTTGAAACTATCAACAGAGAAAAGGCGATCAGCGTTAAATTCTTTTTGGGGCAGATGTATTTGCCACAAGTATTCAAAGCTCTTGCAATGACCTACCGGGATACTCGACGAGGAAAATCGCTCTTGGAATGATGGCGACGTTGAAATATTGGATCGCAATGCATGGTAATTTGGATTTAGAAAGGCTTGATAAAATAAAAACTTTATTTCATAGATAGTGAACTGAGAGGATAAAATCTTCAGATAGTGCTCTCGTTTTTCTGACAGAAAACACTCATTTTCAATAAGAGATAAGATCGCATTTAACGTCTCAGTGTATCTGGTTTGTCGAAAAAAGATCATGCTGCAGGTCTTATAGAGCCAATAAGTGTAATCATCCTTGTCGTTACTATTAGCATCTGATGGGAATGTCATTATACGTTGGGTGCCACAAGCAGCATCGAATTTTTGCTGGAGAAAGCTAAGCGCATCGATACCATAAATTCGCGTGCCAGAGTTGCCCTCGGACTTAATTGAAAGCTGAGTGAGATTTTCTCTATATAAGGCGAGAAGACGATAGAATGACTCTTCGAATTGTTGCTGTTGAAATGTCCTGCTCTGGAGTCTTATCTCCGCCCTGGTCTCAGAAAGTTCCATTCTTGTAAGCTTTAGGTCTTCACGCTGTAAGAAAATTGTAATTAATAAGCCAGCGAAACCGAGCCCCGTAAATAGACTGTTCAATGCGCCAAAGCTATCTCCAAAAGTCCCAGCCTTGGAAATTGAATACTCGTCGATTGGCCAAGTCTTTATAATCAGAATTAAAGCATATGAAAGAACGGAAACTATAATCACCCCGAAGCAGACCAAGATAACATTTCTTATGTGTAAACTTGGTGGTGAGCTTGGCTCTGCAGGATCGGTCTTGTAGAAAAAATTACGAGATTCTTTCATTTTTTGCTCTCTAGCTATTAAGTCTTTTTGTATATTGGCTAGCATTGACTTGCTAGTTTAAAATTCTTCAGCGATCGACCTGCACCCAGTTTAGCTGACTAAGCTGGGCCCGATCACCATAAAATAGATGGTCCCTCGTCCGACCGCATAGAACTAGTCATTTTTTCTTCAGGCATCTCTTAACGATTCAGACCTGAACTACCTCCGAATTCCTCATCCGACAGGCTCCTTGTGATCGATAGCAGCCGCCCACAATCTCGCACCCTTTTCTCCAAATACAAACCTACTACGAACTCCTCCGCCACTGCTTTCATTCCTATGCCTCGCCAGATCGGTTCTCATCATCAAACCGCACCCGCGCAGCCCGAAAACCCTCCGCATTCTCCAGCAGCCAACTCCACAACGGCACCATCCGCGCCAAAAAACTGCGCCCCAACGCCGTCAACTCATAATCCACCCTCGGCGGCACCTCGCCGTGATCAAACCGCACAATCAACCCATCACGTTCCAGTTGCCTCAAACTGCGAGTCAGCATGCGTTGCGTAACACCCTCCAAGCGCCTTCCAATTTCGGCGTGACGCAATTTCCCCGCGCTCCCCAGGGTATGAACAATACCCAGCGACCAGCGATTGCCCGCATGGGTCAGCACTTCGCGCTTGAGTCCGTCGTCCTCGGCGCTGAGCGCATCGCACGCGGCTTGCGACTGGCGGATCACCTCTTCTTCACTCATTTCGTCATGCAGTATCACGCGTGTGCCTTCTTCTGAACGTTCGCCAAGGGTGACAGGATAGAAAAACAATCGTTGCCGATCATTCATTGGGAGTTGTCGATGCACCCGCTCAATCCTGCAAAAACCGAAAACATTCTGGTATTAGGTGCCGGCGAGCTTGGCATGGCCGTACTGCGCGAGCTGGCCGCTCGACCGGAGGCTCGCGTTACGGTGATGCTGCGGCCGTCGGCCATCGATACCACGTCGGCGCACAAACGCCAAACGCTCGAAGAACTGGACACGCTGGGTATCGAGGTGCTGCCGGGCGATGTGGTGAATGATTCCATTGAGCAGCTAGCCGCGCGGTTTAGCGGTTTCGATACGCTGATCAGTTGCCTCGGCTTTGTCGCCGGTAGCGGGACGCAAGTCAAACTCGCCCGTGCCGCGTTGCAGTCGGATGTGAAACGGTATGTGCCTTGGCAGTTCGGCGTGGACTACGACGTGATCGGTCGGGGCAGCCCGCAGGATCTGTTTGACGAGCAACTGGATGTGCGCCAATTGCTGCGCGCTCAATCGCGGCTGCACTGGCTGATCATTTCGACCGGCATGTTCACCAGTTTCCTGTTCGAGCCCGCGTTCGGCGTGGTCGATCTGGCGCAGAACACCGTACGCGCCCTGGGCAGTTGGAACACTGCCGTGACGGTGACCACGCCGGAGGATATCGGCCGGCTGACCGCCGTCATCCTGTTCGATCCGGTGCTGGTGAATCAGGTTGTCTACGTGACCGGTGACACCCTCACCTACGGGCAATTGGCCGACACCGTCGACCGCTTGCTGAACCGCACGGTCGAGCGTGTCGAATGGACAGTACCCGCGCTCATGGCTGACCTGGCCGCCGCCCCCGATGATGCGACGCGCAAGTACCGGGCAGTGTTTGCCGAGGGCAAAGGTGTCGCCTGGGACAAGGCGCAGAGTTACAACGCCGAACGGCAAATCAACACCACCACCGTTGCAGAGTGGATCGAGCAGCATTTGCTCTGATCGCGTAGCGCTGGGGATGTGTGTCCGCAAGGACCGAAAAGGGACGACTTTTTCGGCCGGCGATTGCGGGCGCAGGCGAAGGAGTGAATGAAAACGGGCGCTACAAGCGCCCGTTTTTTTGTCTCTGGATCTGACCACCCGTGTTGCTCAACCGCTGGTTATTTCTTCCTGCAAACTTCAACGTCGTCCTGAGTCTTTAACGCCGTGTCGATTCCTAATCTGTATCTGCAGTAGTCGATAATCCACTTCCGTTCCTCCTCCGTAAGGCGCTCTACTCTTCTGATCTCTCCATCATTGGCGTGGATGTTGTAGAACTTCATCTGAACAGTCGGGTGCTTCTTGATAAACAGGATGGTCTCGATGTCACCGTCTTCAAGCGCTTCGTAGTACCCGATGTAGAGAACGGCAGGCACTAAAAGCAGCGCTGCAATCAAAAAGGTTCGGACCGCAAACGGTGAGCAAATTGCCGTTATTGCCGGTGCTTGAACGCCCGTCGCCCCCACAGAGCCTCCCATAGCATACCGAGCCCTACTACGACGGATAAAAAGAAAAACAAGACTTTTTGCAGCAGATACAAAACGAAGCGCTCTGGTTGTTCGTCGAATACAAGGTGTTCGTTAATCGTGTTTCGACGCGGCCCTGTCAATGCGTCTAATTGCCAAGTGGTCAGAGCGTTATATAGATCCAGAGCCCACAAAAAAGCAACTAGCAGGAATAACAGTGCACCGATGAAACGGTAAATGCGGGCGCGATATCCTGGGATCACAGAAGCTCCATCTTTCTAATCAGCTGATAACGTGGCGGCGGTTCATAGTGGTACCTGAGGGCGGCCATACGACAGGCCAGATATTCCTCGGGGCAAAAAACATTCAAGAAGTAGACGTGACGCTGCTCGCGAGACGCCAAAGAAGGCAGTCTATTCAACCGTGAACTGGTCCAGCAACAGCATAGTCCCCATGACTGGCACTACCCATCCCGCCGCACAGGCCGACTCAGTTGCCGGGGCTTGCTCGCGATGGTCTTGAACGTAGCGGCGGGGTTCCTGGAGTAACGCGGGGTTCTTTGGTCCATCGCGAGCAGGCTCGCTCCTACAGTTTGTGCATCTGACTGAGATGACTGCGCACAAGCACCCGTTTTTCGGCAGTTGCGATCTACACGTCAACACGGCGAAGGATCCATTTGTGAGCCAGTCGGCCGAAGCGACTTCCACAAAAAATATGTGAAATAAAATGTGAAGATATTTTTCGCTAAAGCTCCAAGAAAACCTCTACAGCCCAATAAATTAGCGCTTGTTCATCAAGTCAGTATGTGAAATAAAATGTGAAGACTTTAATACGGTAAAAACCGCTATGTCCCTGATCACATCAAAAACCTGGCTCGACCCCATTCTCCCTGACACGTTGCCTCCATCGATTATTGCGCTCGCGGACGCGCTGCCCAGAAAGACACAATTTCTAGCCGGCCGCTTGCCGTCCGAAACCGCTGCACGCCTCGGCCGTCTCCTGCAAATCACCAATACGTACTATTCGAACCTGATCGAAGGGCAATACACCGAGCCTGCCGAGATGCAAAAAGCGCAAGCGGCACCGGTCAAAGACCGCAAGCAGCTCAAAAATCTCGCGGTTGAACAAATGGCGGTGCAAGCGTTGCTCGAACGGGCGTTGCGCCAGCGTGCGCCGTTCGACTGGGGTGACATGTTTGCGCCCGAGCTTGTGAGCACGACACACAAACGGCTTTTTCGCGGGGCCAGTGACGCGGAGCGCACGTTGTCCGATGGCTCGGTCATGCAGCCCGGCACCCTGCGATCGATCACAGGCCAGAACGTTGTAGTTGGCAATCATGACGCTCCGGACGCTCGCGCTGTAGACGGAATGTTGCGGCACCTTCAGGCAGGATTCGGGCGGCAGACGGATTCCCGTCGCCAGCTGATTGCTGCGCTTGCCTACCACCATCGCCTTGCCTGGATTCATCCCTTCGCGGACGGGAATGGTCGCGTTGCCCGGTTGGTCACTCATCTTCAATTGGTGAGCCTGGGACTGCGACCAACGTTGTGGTCGCTGTCTCGTGGGCTGGCAAGGCAACACCAGAATTACTACGCCGCTCTGACCATGGCCGACCGCCCAAGAGAGGGTGATCTGGACGGACGAGGTCAGTTGTCTCAGCGACGCTATTTCGAATTCATCGAGTTCATGCTGCAGGTTTGTCACGATCAGGTCGATTACATGACCGCAGCGGTAGACCCGTCCAAAATTCGGGAGCGTGTCATACGCGCGTTTCACAACAACGAGAAACTTCTACAACAAGGTATTCGCCCGGAAAGCGCGCCGGCGATGATCGCGCTAATCACTCAAGGAAGCCTGCCGCGCAACGAATTCAAGACCTTCACCGGCCTTACCCCACGCCCGGCAATCGATGAGCTGTCGCGGCTGATCAAAGTTGGCTTGGTGGAAAGCCAAACGCCCAAATCCCGGATCGTCACACCCGGCCTGCCCGCCTGGTTTGCCCAGGATATTTTTCCGGATTTGCATCGGCGGTTTCAGTAGCGGTTCTATGGCAGCTGTACGCGGGAGATCTACGGGTCTACCGGTGTTCTCTGTGCCAGTTCGCCAACCTGAGCACAGCTGTCACCCTATCGATAAAGGGAACAGTTTTATTATTGAGTGAATAAATCCACCCCTTAATTCACGACCTCACTTCGACGCATTCCGAGGATCATCATGGCTATCAACATACTCAAGGCCTAGCGGACCCGTTCCGTAAACTTGTGAAATGTACTCTCCTGATTTAGCCCAGTGAAAGTGTGGCGTATTGGCCGGAAGTATCACTACGCTGCCTGGGCCATAAGCAACCAGCTTGGCCGGATCGAAAACAGTACCGAAGCCAATATAGAAAACACCGGACATGACGGTATAGATACGATCCTCAGGATGCGTATGGGGCATTAATTTTGTGCCATTCGGCACTTTGACTCTTACAACGTAGGGTGCTGGCTTGCTCGGGTCGCCGGCCAGCACAGCCAGTTTCACTTCTTTCGGGAAAGCCGGAAAGCTATGCCATTCAACGTCTTCATTATGTAAAGCACCGACCTTATCGAGTGGCAATGGTTGTGCCTGGACGAGCGGCATTGTGGCGCTGGTGACAATAAGTGCAGCCAGACAAGCAGTTTTCATAATGTTCTTAATCATGAAAGGCACCTTGATTACGCAGTAAAAAAAATGATGTCGTCACCTGCGCCGCTAGTAAATTCGGTGTGCAATTCGAGGCGAGTCGCGTGCGGCTTACTGTATTTGTCACTGGCGGTGATGAGAATGGCGTTGTCGCGCATTACAGTTGATACGCAATGTAATCAATGCGCTGTCACGTTCCGGCTGCCGGGGCTGCCCCCCATCATCACACTCACCAGAGGTAGGCTGCTCGCCCTATCAATGCCGTCAATGGTCACCATCACGTCAATGAAGTTCTCTTAAAAAATCCGCGGCGTAACATCTGCTCCATACCAACCAACAACACCCCGGAGCACACCACCATGAAACGCCAACTCTTCCTCAGCATCGCTTTCTCGGTTTTTGCAGTTAACGCTTTCGCCGCTTCGTCCGCTCACCCGGTTGTCGCTGAAGGCGGCTCGGATCGTCTGATTGAAAGTCGTGTGGCTGAGGGTGGTTCGGATCGTTTGATCGAAAATCGTGTAGCCGAAGGTGGCTCCGACCGTCTGATCGAAAACCGTGTGGCCGAAGGTGGTTCGGATCGTTTGATCGAGAATCGTGTAGCTGAAGGTGGCTCCGACCGCCTGATCGAAAACCGTGTTGCCGAAGGTGGCTCCGACCGCCTGATCGAAAACCGCGTTGCCGAAGGTGGCTCTGACCGTCTGATCGAAAACCGCGTTGCCGAAGGTGGCTCCGACCGCCTGATCGAAAGCCGCGCTGTATAAACAAATCGCGTCACCGCAATACCCAAAAAGCCCGGCCTGATCAGCCGGGCTTTTTCGTGCGGGCGCAAAACACTGTCAGCGAGCTTACCCTTCCTGACTTGCTCATCGCGCTCTTCTCTGTACAGACAAGGTCTGGCAAGAAGTAAACACCCTTAAAGGTGTGCTCAGTCGGGAGACGACAAAGGGTCAAACTCGGACGATCCCCTTGTAGGAGTGAGCCCGCTCGCGATGGACGTTAACGAAAACGCGTGCTTGCTGGATAAACGCGTCATCCTCAGGTCCATCGCGAGCAGGCTCGCTCCTACAATTTGTGCATCGGCTCAGGCCAGCAAGGCGTGGGTAACGCGCCTCCAAATCGCTACGCAAAGGGCAACCCAAAAACCACCACACAAAACTCATGGCGAAAAATATCTTACCTACTACCCTTAGCCTGAGGCATTGAGGCTACCTGCTTTCACCTTTCCGACATTGATCCAGTCGTTTCAAACCTGCCTGGCCACATGGAGGCCGCGCGATGAGCATTCCGTTGTTTTTCGCGATGTCAGCCGTACTGTTTCTGAGCAGCCCTGCCCTTCTTGCGCAGCCAGTGGAGGCGGCCGCAAGCGCTGCCGAGCCGGCGCCTGTCGCGGCGGCGGTCAAAGACGCGGTGTTTACCGAAGAGCAGCTGGATCAAATGTTGGCGCCCATTGCGCTTTACCCTGACCCGTTGCTGGCTCAGGTGCTGATGGCCACAACTTACCCTGGGGAAGTCACCGAGGCGGTGACCTGGTCCAAGGCGCACCCCGATGCCAAGGGTGATGATGCGGTCAAACAAGTGGCTAGCCAGCCGTGGGATCCGAGCGTGCAGGCGTTGGTGGCCTTTCCGCAGGTCCTTGCAACGCTGGGACAGGATCCCGTTTGGGTACAACGCCTGGGTGATGCATTCCTGGCGCAGCCCGATGATGTCATGGAGGGTGTGCAACGCTTGCGTCATCAGGCGCAAGCAGCCGGCAACCTGCAGAGCAACCAGTATCAAAACGTGACGGTTCAGGCCGCGGCGCCACCCGCACCAGCCCCCTCAGCGCCAGCGCCGGCTCAGCTCCCTGCCAACAACACCACCATTATCATTGAGCCCTCCGATCCGCAGGTGGTGTACGTCCCCACCTACAACCCGACAACAACCTACGGCACCTGGGCCTACCCGGCTTCACCTCCTGTTTACTACCCTCCGCCGCCCGCCTATTACCCCGGTTCGGCATTGATGGCCGGGCTGGCGTTTGGGACTGGCGTCGCGATCGTCGCCTCTTTGTGGGGTGAATGTGACTGGGGCAATAACGATGTCGACATCGACATCGACCGCTACAACAACATCAACCGTAATAACCAGATCACCAATAACAATTGGCAGCACAACTCCATTCACCGCGATGGCGTGCCCTATCGCGACAACAGGAGCCGCCAACAGTACGGCCGCCAACTGGATGGTGCCAGCCAGCGTGATGCCTATCGCGGGGACAATGCCCAGCGCGCCCAGGCCCGTGAAAAAGCCCGAAGCTCGATGGACAGGCACGGTATTGAACGACCTGCGACCAGTAACCGCGAAGCCCGTGATCGAGCGAGTGCCGCCCAGACTGCGGGCGTCAATCGCAAGCAAGCCGGTACAGACAGACCGAAGGTGGCTGACAGGGGCCAAGGCGCAGACAGACCGAAGGCAGCTGACAGGGGCCAAGGCACAGCCCGAAACACTCGCGAGAGTCAGCAGCCCAGAAGACAGACCGCCGACGCCAATCAGCGTGCCCAGGCGCGCCAAACGGCGCCACAACGGGCGCCACAACGACCCGCCGCCAGTCAGGGCGGCGCCCGCAACAACGCATTCGCCGGCGCCCGCGCACCGTCCCAAACCAGCGCGCAGGTCAATCGTGGACGGGCCAGTCAGGCATCCGCGCAACGTCCCAGTGCGGCGCGATCAGCTGGCCATCAGGTCAGTCGGCCATCCAGTCCGCCTGCGCGTCAAAGGGGGGGGGGCCGTCGTTGAAACACTATCCTCGAATGAATACGCTCATGGGCCTGCCCGCTCATGCCTTGGTGATCGCTGCCGGCCTGGCATGGTCGTGCGTTGTCACGGCACAGCAGGTATTTCCCACGCCAGAAAAAGCCGCTCAAGCGTTCGTCGACGCATTGGGTACGGAACACGCCGATCAGGCACGCCTGACAGAATTGCTGGGCAGTGAATGGCGCAGTTTCATCCCGCGCGAAGGCGTGGAACGCAGTGATGTGGATGCGTTCATCAAGCAATACCACGAGCAACATGCCATTGAAAAAGCCAGCGACCGCAAGGCGATCCTGTCGGTGGGCAGTGACCACTGGACATTGCCGATCCCCATGACAAAAGTGGAGAAAGGTTGGCGCTTTGACATTAAGGCCGGCAGCGCAGAAATCCGTGTCCGTCGTATTGGCCGCAACGAACTGGCCGCCTTGCAATCGGCGCTGACGTACCACGACGCCCAGATGGACTATGCGTCAGAGGACCGTGACGGTGACGGCGCCCTTGAGTATGCGCAGAAGTTTTTCAGCACCGCCGGCAAGCACGACGGGCTCTATTGGCAGGACGACAACAGCGGTCAGATCAGCCCGCTGGGCCCCTTGTTCGGCCAACGCATTGCCGACGAAGACTGGCACGGTTACCACTTTCGCATCCTTGAAGGCCAGGGTCCTTCGGCACCGGGTGGCGCCTACAGTTACCTTATCGGAGACAAGATGAGTCGCGGCTTTGCACTGATCGCCTGGCCGACGAAATATAAAGACACCGGGGTGATGAGTTTCATGATCAGTCATGAAGGCCAAGTGTTCGAGAAAGACTTGGGACCTGACGGTTACAAACTGGCGCAGTCGATGAAACGGTTTGATCCAGACGACAGTTGGAAGGAGGTGGAAGATCAGAAGCAGTAGTATTTTTCCGCCCCGCCAGCCCGTTACCGGGTAGTACGTTTTAATCCCCCGGGACCTTTGAGGGTGCCCATAGAAAAACGGGACAGACGACAATTCTCATCTAATCGCAGCCTGTCCCTTTTTTTTTGCTAAACCGAGCGCGGTGCTTCAACGGGAGGGGTGCCGTCGTGAAACATCGTTTTCAGTTGAGCACGCAGTTCCGGTGAGTCGGTGTGTTTGTGAACACTGACCGCATGCTGTGCGGCAGCCTCGAGCAGTTCGTTTTCAGAATCTGCGCAGAGCGCGACCGAGCATTTGGTATCGCTTGGAAACTCGCGGCAGTCGATGTATTTACGCGCCATGATCCTCTCCTCTCGATGAAGGCAGGTCGTAATCTGCGTGAACGATCACTCGACGTAGGTCGCATCGAGTGTTCTGACGTTTGAAGTATAGGCCCGCCACAAGACGCAGTTTCCTATGAAGCACTTCGAGCCCGCTGCACCCGGCGCATTACAGCCCGATGAACTTGAATAACCACACCCCGCCCATCCCGACCGCCAGTGTCAGGACTGTATTGCGAGTCTGCCAGGCGACCCAGGCCGCGATAATGGCGGCGGGTATCTGCGGATTGTTCAACACGAACTCACTCTGCCCGTTGGGGTACACCACCGCAGGCAACACAAGAGCCGCCAGCACACTCGCCGGTACGTAAAGCAAGGCCCGACTCAGCAATGCCGGGATGCGCAGCCGGCCATACAGTTCGACAAAGGAAAGGCGCATGGCGAAGGTTCCCAGGCCGACCGCCAGGAACATCCCCCACAAAGCTAAATCATTCATGGTGTCTCCCTCTCGACGTCATGGACCCGCGCCTCGCTCAATGGGCGCTTGCGAACCGTCTCGATCAACAGTCCCGCCATGACCCCGCCGATGGAAGCGGTGACCAGCCCGAGGTTGTAGGGCATGTTGATCGCCAACACCGCGAGCATCCCTCCGACCACCGCGGCCCCCAGGCTCGCCGCGTTACGTATGCCGGGCACCAGAAGCGCCAGAAAGGAAAGCGGTATGGCAAAGCTCAACGACCAGGTTTCGGGGATGCTTGCGCCCAGGTAGACGCCGGCCAATACCGACAATTGCCAGGACAGCCACATCGCCACGGCGGTGCCTGCATAGTAGTGATGCGCGAATGCCCCCAGCTCGCCTGAAGAAAGCTTGAGACTGCACAGCGCGTAGGACTGGTCAGAAAGCATGTAGGACAAAGGCCACGTCCAGCGCTTGGGCAAGTGGTGCATGTAAGGCGCCAGTGACGCGCTGTACATGATGAAGCGCAAGTTGATGACCAGCGCAGTGACGACAATCGCCAGCGGCACAACCCCCGTATGCAGCAGTTGCAGTGCAACCATCTGCGCGGACCCCGAGTAGAACAGCAGCGTCATGCCCATGGTCGTGCCGGGCGACATGCCCATGTTGATCGCCATGACCCCCGTCAGCAGGCCGAAAGGAACGACGCCGGGACTCAATGGAATGAGCGCCCGGACACCTTGCATGAACGCTTCCCTCGCTGTTCGATACGGCATTTCGACTCCTTGGTCTGGTGTTCGCGCTGACGGTTCGATGGGCCGTGACGCCGGCTATTTTGCTGCGCGATACAGGGTAAGCTGGGGCTATTGCGCGTCATCTGCTCAGATCTTTGCCTGGCCCATGGTCCGCAGCCCATCGTGCGGTAGAGTGTGGACCCGGAGCCCGATGGGCAGAACCGACTTTTTTTTCGAGAAAACAGGTAGTTTTTGTTATGGCTAAAAGCTCCCAGCCTGATCAGGCCCTGCTCTCAATGCCGTCCTTCAAGGCCATGAGATCCTTCGTGGCCGCTGCCAAATACCGGAACTTCACCCGGGCCGCCGAGGCATTGTGTGTCACCCAGGCGGCGATCAGCCGTCAGATTCGCGAGCTGGAACTCTACTTGGGCACCGAGTTGTTCACGCGCACCGGGAGGGAAGTCAGGCTGACAGCCTCGGGCACAGCGCTCTTCGATGCTGCGCAGCTGTCCCTGCTCAACATCTTTCAAGCAACCGAAAGAATCCGTCGGGAAAAAAGCGACAAGCGCACCCTGACACTTTGCTGCTCGCCCGCCTTATCAGCGCTTTGGTTATCCCACAGGCTCAAAGACTTCTTCAGCGCCAATCCCGATGTCGACCTGAATGTCATCACCACCCAGCATTTTCTGGTGATGGAGCCCGGAATCATTCCGGACATTTTCATCACCCAGACCAGTGATCTGCGCCCCGGCTATCTGCGAATCCCCTTGTTTCACGAAGTCGTCTATCCCGTGTGCACGCCTGGTTATCTGGAAGCGCATCCAGAACTGAGCACTTTGGAGGGCATGCGCAACAGCGTGCTGCTGGACCTGAACCCTTATGGCCGTTCCCAGTTGACGGAACAGGTCGACTGGAATGTGTGGTTCGCTTTCCAGTCCCATGACCTGAAGATCCCGGCCTCGGAAAATCCGCACTATTTCAGCAGCAATGACTACAGCCTTCTGGTGCAAATGGCACTGGACAATCAAGGTGTCGCCCTGGGCTGGGATCATCTGGTGAGGCATCTGGTACAGCAGGGGCGCCTGGTTCGGCCGGTGACGGAAGAGCTGACGCTCAGGGAGGCGGTTCAGTATTTGATGATTAATGAGAAGAAGGCGGATGATCCTGCGTGCGGGCGTTTAAAGGACTGGCTGGTTGCTCAGTTCAAGTGAGCGATTCACGAAGATGGCAGCTAACTAGCCGCCCCTGAAAAACACCAGACGATGAAACACCCGCTGAACGCTTCAGCCACCAGTATCCATGTGGGAGACGTTCGATGATTTCTTCTCGGGAACGGTAAAACTCACTGTCGTACCGGTGAGGATCTTGTGCGTCGGGTCGGCCACTTCCAGAAGAACCTTGTGAGCACCGGGCGTCAGTCCAACCAGGATAATCGGGCCGTCACTGGTATGCGCCCACGTACCTTTCCAGTCATCGACCGTCACGTGGAGGTGGCTGAGACGAGGTGAAACTTCACCCGCTGCCTTGCCAAACACCGGCATGATCCTGGCGTGCTCTGTTCGATACTGGATGATGACAACGCCGCGGGCCAACGGCTCGGCAAGCGGTGGATAGGCAATGAGTTCTGGCAGCGTCTCGGATTCCAGTGGGAGTATTGCCGGTGGGTGATCGGCATCTGCTTCTCCTTCACCGAATGCGGCCATGCAAAAAAAGCCGCCCAAGACCAGGACAAACAGATTTCTGAGAGCGAGGGACATGGCGTTTTACTCCCGCGTGATGTTACTCAAGGCTAGTCCATTGCAGAGAATGCATTGCAGGGCTGACGGCGGGTCTTTTGCCGCTCACTTCAGGAAGGTAAATACCGCGCAACCCTCTCATCCAATAGCTTGATCAGCGCCGGCTCCATGTACTGAAAAACATCCGGTATGTCCAAACAAGCGACGCGTTTGTCCGCCAGTTCCGAACCAAATCGAGCCATCAGTTTGTTGCGATGAATGGGCTCCATGACAACGATCAGTTCAGCCCACCGAAGCAGTTCCAGGCTGACCGGAACATACGCATCGTTGCTGATGCCCGCCGACGCGGTTTTCACGCCGGGCCAGTCAGCAAAATGTCGTTCGGCCGTGGGGCTGCGCAGGCGGTTTTCGCTGCAGATGAAAAGTACGTTCAACATCGTATGACTCCCGACAGTTAACGCGCCTGGGACTCAGGCGAATTACCGGGTCACTGCCGCACTCCGGGTGCCCGCGAACGCGCTCGTGCCAAGCCAGCGCCACAGGCTTTTCGCATCTTGTACGGCGCCATCCACACGCAGCTCTCGCGACTGAAGAACGTCCCCCGGTGTGCGGTCGCCCGTCCACACCTCGGTCAATGCGCGCACGCTGGAGTCCACGACGAGGGTCAGTTCGCGGCCAGGGTCGTCGCGGCACAGGTCGGCTACCCCCTCTTCAACCACGAGCCACCACGCTTGTTCGCCTGGCCGTGCGTCGCGGAACGTGAAGTGGATGACCACCGGTCGGGGCGGGAATGTTTCGATGCGCACGAACCGACGCACGTCCCACATCAGCAAGCCCGCATCGAGTTCGTCATCGCGCAGGCGGCTGCCGATCCAGCGTGCGCCCCAATGACCCAGCGCCATGATGATCGGGCGCAACTCCTTGCCCGCCTCGGTCAGGCTGTACTCCCAGACTTTGCCCGTGGCCGTGCGGTGCACGACGCCGATTTCTTCCAGATGGCGCAGCCGCTGTGTCAGCAGGTTGGTGGACATCCGGGGGACGCCGCGGTGCAGCTCGTTGAAGCGCTTGCTGCCGCACAACAGTTCGCGCACGACCAAAGGTGTCCAGCGCTCACACAGAGCTTCGGCACCGCGTGCGACCGTGCAGAACTGACCGTAGCTTTCGTCCATTGCCTGGGCTCCGCAATTACAACGCTTCAGATTCTGAACTAGCCCCGCCGCTTCGCCACGCGCACGCTCAAGCCTTCGAAGCCAAGAACCAAAGGTGAACGCCATGACCAAGGTTGCCATTATTCAGCGCCCGCCCGTGCTGCTCGACCGCGGCGCAACGATCGCCCGGGCCGTGCAATCGGTCGCCGAAGCTGCGGCGGCGGGAGCTTCGCTGATCGTTTTGCCCGAATCGTTCATTCCAGGTTACCCGTCGTGGATCTGGCGGTTGGCGGCGGGAAAGGACGGGGCTGTCATGGGCCAGTTGCACACGCAGCTGCTGGCCAACGCCGTTGATATTACGAACGGTGACCTGAGCCCTTTGTGCGAGGTCGCGAGGGCTCACGCCGTGACGATCGTTTGCGGCATCAATGAATGCGACCGGTGCAATGGCGGCGGCACGCTCTATAACAGCGTAGTCGTTATCGGCGCGAACGGCGCTGTGCTCAACCGACACCGCAAGCTGATGCCAACGAATCCCGAGCGCATGGTGCATGGCTTCGGTGATGCCTGCGGGTTGCGCACGGTCGAGACACCGGTTGGTCGCGTGGGGGCGCTCATCTGCTGGGAAAACTACATGCCGCTGGCACGTTATTCACTCTATGCTCAAGGAGTGGAAATCTACGTCGCCCCCACGTACGACACGGGCGATGGCTGGATCAGCACGATGCGTCACATTGCACTCGAAGGACGCTGTTGGGTGCTCGGCAGTGGCACCGCACTGCGCGGCAGCGACATCCCCGAAGACTTTCCGGCGCGTGCGCAACTGTTTCCCGATCCGCAGGAATGGATCAACGACGGCGACTCGGTGGTGGTCAATCCGCAAGGCCGGATCGTCGCCGGTCCACTGCACCGGGAGGCCGGCATTTTGTATGCGGACATCGACGTCGCACAGGTGGCGCCAGCGCGGCGAGCGCTCGACGTCACCGGGCATTACGCGCGCCCTGACATTTTCGAATTGCAGGTGCGGCGCACACCGGCGACTGCGGTGCGCTATATCGACGGGTGAAGGCAAACCATTGACGGGAGTTATGCAATGAACAGTGAACGGTCTTACAAGGGCAGTTGTTTTTGCGGCGCAGTCGAGCTCACGGTCAGTGGCGAGCCGGTCGGGATGGGTTATTGCCATTGCGAGTCGTGTCGGCATTGGTCAGCAGGACCGGTCAACGCCTTCACGCTGTGGAAACCCGAGGCGGTGCAGGTGACTCGCGGGGCTGACAACATCGGCACCTACAACAAGACACCGCAGAGTTACCGCAAGTGGTGCAAGACGTGTGGCGGGCATCTCTTCACTGAACACCCGGAGATGGGGCTCGTCGACGTGTATGCCGCGATCATTCCGGATCTCGCGTACTCGCCAGGCGTTCACGTGCACTATCAGGAGAGCGTGCTGCGCATCAAGGATGGATTGCCCAAGCTGAAGGATGTTCCCAACGAACTGGGAGGATCGGGTATCAGCGTGGACGAATAACGCTGACACCGGAGTAAAAAAACGGGCGCCTTGTCGGGCGCCCGTTTTGTTCAGGGTTGCGTGCTGCGAGTGACGCTGATCAGTGCGATTTCTTTGAAACCGACGTCCCGGCTTTGCTCAACCCTTTCGCGTTGTGATCCCCGGGTGTCGAGGCCGAGATTGCGGAGGCTTTGGCCACGCCGCGAGTGTCTTTGGAATGGGCGATGCCAGACGTCGTTGTGCCATGACCGCGCTCACCATTGCGGTCACTGCCGTAGTGGTTTCCGCTTTCGCCACGGTCGCGAACAGCCCTTCCGGCATGATCGCTGCTCAGTCCATTCCCATGGCCGTTGCTGTTGGCGTTGCCGTGATCGGAACCGCTGTGACCGCCACCTGTACCGCCGCCGTGGCCACCGCCATTACCACCACCGTTTCCGCCGCCGTTACCACCACCACCGCCATTACCGCCTCCGTTACCGTCCTTCGCATAGGCGGAGTTCATGACAGAGAGGTCAGCAGGGAGTAATGGGGCGGCTGCAAGCATGAGGGCGCATGACATGACAGCAACGAAACTCTTGTTTTTTAAAAGCATGATTGCTTCCGTAAGGTGGTTGATATCGCATGCATTAGGACGCAATTGCCCGGCGACAGTTCAACTCCTGCGACGGACGGAGTGCGGTGCGCTCACCACCTGGTAAAAGCACCGCAACCGCAGGGTTCAAGTATCAGTCAAAGGCCCCGTTGAGGACTTCATAGATGATCCCGGTTGCCAGTGCGACCAGTATCAAATCGGTGCCTGCTTGCTGCCATTCGTATCCATCATAATGCGGCAACCTGCCAATCAGGCGTCCATCCAGCTTTTTCGCAATGCCGGGTGGAAGCGGCTTTCCTCGAGCGAGGTTTTTCTGAATTCCGGGTGGCAACGCAGGGCCGGGACTCCAGTAGTCCCTGTACTCGCCAACGATCCCGAGAATGCTTCCCTGATTGATACTGGGGCCATGACTCCAATCGCCGCCTCCGGCGTTTTTGCCTTTGCCGCCTTGATTGCCATGGACTTGATTGTTTTGCGGTTTTCCCTGGCCCTTTCCATTACCAGGATCAGCCAATGCGGTCGCTGAGCCGCAAACCAGCGCAAGGCATGTAATCGCGGCAACCAATGAGCGTGATCTGTGCATGAGTCGTTCCCTCAGAGTGGCGGGTTGTCTCTCTGAAATTTAGACGCTATTGACGATGTGAGTTCCAGTTCCGCTTATTTATGGCCAGGCCCCACGCCCGTTTTGTCTGCACTTGCGTGCTGCGGATTCTGGTAACTCGTAGCACACTAGCCAAGTGTCAATGCAGAGCGCCAAGTAGCCAGGCGTTTTCAGGAGGTGAACAATGAGCAAACAACCTCAACCCCGCAGCCGCTCCAACCCTCAGCCCAGATCCCGCCCGGTGGTGCCCAACCTGCCCGGCAAAACCGGCAACAAGTCCAGGGGCTTGCGTGGCAACTACCCGTCGAAGAAGTCGTAGTGAAAAGCGATCAACAGCGAACATAACCTTCCGACTGACGGCATCGGTTCGGCCACAGCAAATCGAGAGTCACTTGGCCTGATTCGACGGATAAAGACCGGCAAGCCGCGCTATCACAACCCCCACATAAAAGACGCCTGAAAATTCTTCGACCATCACAAGTGAGCGGGCATGGTTGGTCAACGGGAGAACATCACCGTAACCGGTGGTCGTCAGTGTCGTGAGGCTGAAATAGATCAGTTTGAAGAACGTGCCGGGCTGTCCAAAGTCGAGGTGGCTTGGGCCGAATGAGCCAGCGCTGGATATCTCGAGCAAGGCATAGACGAAGGACCAGACGAAGGCCAGCAGGATGTAACCCGCAAGCGCGCCATGCAGCTTGTCGGCCGTAATCGGCCCGCGCTGGAGAATATAGCGAAGCACTCCGATGAACGAGACTGCCAGAGATGCCGCATAAGCTATCCCGGCAAGATTAAGAATCGCGATACTCCCAACCCACAACGCCGTCCATTGCAGGCCAACCCCAAGCAACGCCAGGCCCAGTTTGAGGATGAACCCCCACCGAGTCTGCCGGGTGGCGAAAGCGCCCACGAGCAGCACGGTTGAAAATAGAATGCCGAGCAACGTGCGGGCAAATATGCCCTCCTCAAGAAAGGGAAACAGGAGGATCAATCCAAGTAAGAGCAGCAACAGATAGGTGCAGGGCCCTCGCCCTATGACCATCTGACCTAGATCCTCGTCGGATTCGGTTTTGTTTTTCGGATCTGTCATAGCGGTTTCCCATAGACCGAAACAACGTTCGATACCTGGCGCTACAGGTTATAAATCTGGCCTGGTTTTAGAAGTGTCGGCAGTGGAATTCTAGTCGCGAATGCATGTGAGAGGATTCAGCCGGACAACTATGGGTCGATTTCTACCCTGATCGACTGACAGCAATCGGCCAAAAGTTAGCGTTCAGCCTTCTCACTAAAGACCGCGAACAGCGTTAATGATGAAAGTTGTGCGCGGCGGTTCGAATGTGGGCTTTAATGTCCGTGCTTATAGGCAACCCCATGAGCTTCGACTCCATACGAAGATGGATGCGCCTGACGGCGGGTTCCGGTTGCCATGTACTTGTCCACTCAAGGAAGAAACGACATTGAAAATAGCTTTTAGCGCCCTGTTATTGACCTGCCTGACGACTATCGCGCTCGCTGGCGAGAACCCTGTCGGCTTCCGCTCTTCCACACTGGCGGATGCGCACAATGACCGCACACTGGAAATGGTCGTCTGGTACCCCAGTGCAACGACCGCCGCCACGCAATTGATTGGCGATGATGTGGTTTTCGTCGGGGCTTCTGCCGTTCGTGACGCGCCGCCCGCTGCTGGCAAGCATCCATTATTGGTGCTCTCCCACGGGTACAGAGGAAACTGGAGCAACCAGATCTGGCTTGCCAGCGCTCTGGCTCACAGGGGTTACATCGTCGCTGCAATCAATCACCCTGGCTCCACCACTCATGACCGTAGCCCAAAAGCAGCAGCGCAGTTATGGCAGCGGCCCGTTGATGTGAGCCGAGCCATTGATGGGGTCACGGCTCAACCGGAAAAATTCGGCCTGGTCGCCAATGACCGAATTGCAGTAGTGGGCCATTCACTCGGCGGCTGGACCGCCCTGGAGATCGCCGGTGCCCGTTTCGATCCAGACCGCTTCGCCCATGACTGCAAAGCCCACCCACAGTTAGCAAGTTGCTCCGTCTATGGAAAGATGAATCCCGCCAGCACCTCAGAATCAAAGAGCGCGTTGGCCGCCGATTTGCGCGATGAACGCGTCACGGCTGTGGTCACATTGGACCTGGGCCTTTCACGGGGCATGACCGATGAAAGCCTGGCTGCGCTGCCGGTACCAACGCTGGTGATCGCTGCCGGCGTACCGTCGCACGATCTTCCCGCTGAGCTGGAGTCTGCCAACCTGGCCAAGCGCCTGCCTCCGGCGTCAAGCCGCTACGTCGAAATCAGCGACGCAAGCCATTTCAGCTTCTTGTCAGTGTGCAAACCGGGCGCAGAAGCGATGCTCGAAGAAGAAGTGCCAGGCGATGGCATCATTTGCCGGGATGGCGATGGTAATGGCGCTCGCCCGCGGGATTTGATCCAACAGCAGGTTACTTCGCTGATAGCAGAGTTTTTTCAGTCATCTATCTACAAAGAGAACAGCTTGTAAAATCGTTGTAGGAGAACTGCCGCAGCTCGACAAAAAACCGCTGAACGATTTAGCCAATCTGTTGCATCGACCGGTTGAATC
>NZ_AKJI01000071.1:0-7764 GCF_000282415.1 Pseudomonas sp. GM60 | reverse complement strand
GCGAGGCACCGAACGAAAGGGGCAAGAGCGCTTGGTTACTTGGCGCTTCTCCAAGTGACTCGCCGTAAGGGCGAAACCAATATCAGCCATCACCCAAACAATGGATATACACCCAGTCAAAGCCTGCGTGAGCCTGTTACCAGCGGCCATAACCATGCGGAGGCCCGTAATACCCGCGTGGCGGGCCGTAATAACCACGGGGAGGGCCGTAGTAGACCGGCGGCGGGCCGTAATAACCCGGTTGTTGCACATAAACCGGTGCCGGCTGGTAATAAACCGGTGGCGGTTGCTGCACGTAAACCGGCTGTGGCTGCACGTAAACCGGTTGCTGCACATAAACCGGCCGGCCGCTATTGATGATGGCCGAACCGACGATGGCCGAGCCAACGATCGCACCAAATACCGCTGGACCTTGCCACCCGCCACCGCCATGCGCTTCTGCCTGCCCTGCGATAGCAAGAGCTCCGATCAGCAAGGCAACTGTGGGGATTTTACGGATCATGATAGTTCCTCGGTTCATCGACCCGGCGCTTGCGTCTGCAATAGACCCAAGGATTGTCGCGGGGATACTTCTAAGACAGCGTATTTCTGAAAATCAGCACAGCCGTTGGGTAAATTTTGTGTAAGGTCTGTACCGGCTTCCTTACCAACTTCGCTGCCACGAGCAGGTACGCGGATATGATCGATCAGAACGCGATGGCATGGCTAATCCCGTCCATCTGAAAGTGCAATTGAAGGAGATTTTTCATGCAGATGAACCCCAACAAAGACACCCAGCTGTGCATGTCCCTGTCGGGCCGCCCCGGGAACTTTGGCCTGCGATTTCACAATCATCTGTACGAACAACTTGGCCTGAATTTCTACTACAAGGCGTTCCGCAGCCAGGACCTGACCGGTGCCGTCGCAGGCATCCGCGCCCTGGGGATTCGCGGCTGCGGCGTGTCGATGCCGTTCAAGGAAGCCAGCATTGCGCTGGTCGATGAACTGGACGCGTCGGCTGCCGCGATTCAATCGATCAACACCATCGTCAATACGGACGGCCACCTCAAGGCTTACAACACCGACTACATCGCCATCGCCCAGTTGCTGGAAACCCACCAGGTGCCCAAGGCGTCGACTTTTGCCCTGCGCGGCAGCGGCGGCATGGCCAAGGCAGTGGCCAGCGCATTGCGCGATGGTGGCTACCAGAACGGCCTGATTGTCGCCCGCAACGAGCACGCCGGACGTGCCCTGGCTGAATCGCTGGGCTATGAATGGCAAGCCGAACTGGGCAGCCAGCGCCCGCAAATGTTGATCAACGTGACACCGATCGGCATGACCGGCGGGCCTGAGGCCGATCACCTGGCGTTCGATGCGCCAACCATCGCAGCAGCGGAGACTGTCTTCGATGTGGTGGCGATCCCCTCGGAAACACCGCTGATCGTGCGGGGACGTGCCGAAGGCAAGCGGGTGATCACCGGACTGGAAGTGATCGCGATCCAGGCGCTGGAGCAGTTCGTGTTGTACACCGGCGTGCGTCCGACGCAGGAGCAGTTTCAGAAGGCGGTGGAGTTCGCTCGCAGTTGAGGCCTTCTGCTATTTGTTGGCAGTACTGGCCTCATCGCGAGCAGGCTCGCTCCCACATTCGACCGAGTTCTTCCAGTAGAAATGCGATCAAATGTGGGAGCGAGCCCGCTCGCGATGGCTGCGACTCGGTATCCAGTCAGTCGCAGCAAATTTCCTATACTGCCCCCAGCAAAACAAGACTTGCCACCCCATAAAACCGTGCCCGAGGTTTCCCATGCATCCCCCCATCCTCAACCTGCATCAGGTCGATCTCGAACCGCTGCCCGAAGCCCTCGCGCCCACCGGTGAAACCGCCGGCCGTTATCAACAGCGGATGGCTCGCATCGGTCAGCAACTGGGTGCGCAAAAGCTCGGTTATCGTTTGTACGTGCTGGAACCGGGCATGCGCGGTAGCCCGTTTCACAGTCATCGGGTCAACGAGGAGATGTTCTACGTCGTCGCGGGGGAAGGGGAGATTCGTCTTGGCACCGAGCGTTTTCCGATCCGCGCCGGTGACGTGATCGCCTGCCCGCCGGGCGGTCCGGAAGCGGCGCACCAGATCATCAACACCAGCAAGGCTGAACTGCGCTATTTGGCGGTCAGCACCCAGCAATCGCCGGAAATCTGCGAATACCCGGACTCCCGCAAGTACGCGGTGATGGACGACTTCAAGGTCGATGCCGAAGGCAATGCTTCGGGCTTCGTTGCCATCGCCAGACAGGCCGACGGCGTGGATTACTGGGACGGCGAGTAACCACTAACACCACAAACCCAAATGTGGGAAGGGCCGGGCGACGTTCGCTTGCTCGCGAATGCGGTGTGTCAGTTAACACTGTATCGACTGACACACTGCATTCGCGAGCAAGCGAACGTCGCCCGGCCCTTCCCACATTTGGATCTGTGTTACTGGTTACTCGAGGCGTGCCAGGCGCTCTTCCAGCGCTGCAATCCGCGCTTCGAGCTCTTCGATGCGTTCTACCGACACGCCGCTGCCGCCACCACGCTCCACCGGATTCTGTCGCGCCGCGAGGATCGCTTCGATGTCCGCCGGATCACCCAGCGCATGCATGTAGCGGTCTTCACGTTGCCCCGCCTGGCGCGGAATCAGCAGCGCCAGACCGCGCGCAATCAGTCGTTCAAGCTGATGCACAACCTGCTCGGCATCTTCGAACTCATGCATGCGGCCGCTGCGGGTCAGCAGTTCGTTGACCGTCTGCGGACCACGCAGAAACAGCAGTCCCGTCAGAATCACCTGTGCCGGCACCAGTTCCAGTGCCTTGTCGACCTTGTGCTCCCAGCGGTCGGCACGACTGCCCATCACCAGTTTGGCAAAGCCGCGACCTTCGAGGGCGCGCAGGCTCTGGCCGACCTGGCCCTGGGTGAGGTTCATCACCGGTTCGCGGCTGGTTTTCTGGTTGCAGGCAATCACCAGGGCATTGAGGGTCAGCGGATAGGTTTCCGGGCTGGTGGCCTGTTTCTCGATCAGCGAACCCAGAATGCGGATTTCTGTGCTGTTGAGCCGTGGCTCGTCGAAGGTTGTTTCTTGCTCAATGCTCATGATGCTGCGTCCTTACCTGATTCATATTCTTCTTCAGCTGGCATGCACTTTAGATGGGCGGGCGCCAATGGCAACTGAATTCGTCGCGTCCCCCGGCAATGGTCATAAAAGCTACATCAATCCATAACGCGATTTTTACAATTCGACGGGCACCGTATGCATGGCCGCGCGATGACGGTCGCGCCTGAGGGGCGCGGCGTCAGAGCGTATCGACGACGTCACTGGCCTTACTGACTGCAACCGGGAGCAAGGCATGACGCTGACGTTGGAATCGACTGGCAATAATGCGCTGATCGGCGCGCACCTGCCATGACCGTACTGGTTACCGGCGCTGCGGGTTTCATCGGTTTTCACACGGTCAAGCGCCTGTGTGAGCAAGGCCTTGAAGTGGTCGGCATTGATAACCTCAACGACTACTACAGCGTGGCGCTCAAACACGCTCGGCTCAAGGAGCTGCGAGCCTTGTCGGGCTTTCGTTTCCAGACGCTGGATATCGTCGACAAACCTGCCTTGATGGCGTTGTTCAAGGAACACCGCTTCACAGATGTCATCCATCTGGCGGCCCAGGCGGGTGTTCGCTACTCGCTGGACAACCCGGACGTGTACGCGCAATCGAACCTGACAGGGTTTTTGAATGTGTTGGAGGCCTGCCGACACCATCGCCCGGACCATCTGATTTATGCCTCGAGCAGTTCGGTGTATGGCACCAACAGCAAGTTGCCATTCAGCGTTGAGGACGCCGTCGATCACCCGGTTTCGCTGTACGCGGCGAGCAAGCGCGCCAATGAGCTGATGGCCCACAGCTACTGCCATCTCTACGGGCTCCGGGCCAGCGGCCTGCGGTTTTTTACCGTGTACGGACCTTGGGGGCGCCCAGACATGGCGCTGTTCAAGTTCACCGACGCGATCCTCAACGATCGCCCCATCGACCTCTACAACGAGGGCTTGATGTCGCGGGATTTCACCTACATCGACGACATCGTCGAAAGCATCGTCCGCCTGCGTCCACGCCCGCCGTTGCCGGAGAACGCCGGGGAGGGCGTCAACCGGATTTTCAACATCGGGCGCGGCACGCCGGTGGCGCTGCTGGATTTCGTCGAATGCCTGGAGGCGGCGCTGGGCCGGCCTGCCCGGCGCAACTTGATGCCGATGCAGGCGGGCGATGTGCACAGGACCTGGGCGGATGTGTCGGCATTGGCGCAGTGGGTCGACTTTCGTCCGCACGTGACGGTCGAGGCCGGCGTCGGGCAATTCGTGAAGTGGTATCGCCACTTTTATCAGCGCTGAAGCGTTGATCTTCGAACATAAAAAATTCAGGAAAACAGGGGCCTCCATGAGCCAGGACTTATTTGTATCCGTGCTGATTCCGGCAAAGAACGAAGCGAGCAATCTCACCGCGCTGCTGGAAGAAATCCGCGTCGCGCTGGCGGATGAAGCGTATGAAGTCATCGTCGTCGACGATGGCAGCACTGACACCACGTTGCAGGCGTTGCGGCAGACCCGGCATAACGGGCTGAACACGCTGCGCATCCTGCAACATGAACGCTCGCTGGGGCAGAGCACGTCGCTCTATCACGCCGCGCTCGCCGCCCGTGGCCAATGGCTGGCAACCCTCGATGGTGACGGGCAAAACGACCCTGCGGACATCCCCGGCATGCTGGCGCTGGTGCGTCGTGAGCCGGCAGCCGCCGACCTGCAATTGGTCGCCGGGCACCGGGTCAACCGTCGTGACACTGCCAGCAAACGCTGGGCTTCGCGGTTTGCCAACGGGTTGCGCCGACGCATGCTCAAGGATCAGACGCCGGATACCGGCTGCGGGTTGAAACTGATCCAGCGTGCGGCGTTCCTGCGTTTGCCGTACTTCGACCATATGCACCGCTTCATCCCCGCGCTGATCCAGCGCCACAACGGCCGCATGCTCACCCACCCGGTCAACCATCGACCGCGCACGGCCGGCGTCTCCAAATACGGCAACATCGACCGCGCGCTGGTGGGGATTCTCGACCTGATCGGTGTCTGGTGGCTGATCCGGCGCACACGCCTGAACACCCGGCCGCAGGAGATCGAAGGATGAATCTGTCCCGCGAAACCCTATGGTTGGTGGTCGGTTTCAGCGGTCAGATCGCCTTCACCGGGCGCTTTGTCCTGCAGTGGCTGTACAGCGAATACAAAAAACGCAGCGTGATACCGGTGAGCTTCTGGTACCTGAGCATCATCGGCAGCGCGCTGTTGTTTGCGTACGCCATCTATCGACAGGACCCGGTGTTCATCATCGGCCAGGCGTTCGGTTCCATCGTCTATTTGCGCAACCTGCAATTGATTGCCCGCAGCAAAACCTTGAAGGACTGACCCATGCGCCGAACCCTTTCACCCGGCGTCGAATGCCTGGGGCTGATGCTGCTTGCTTTGTTGCTGGTCGGCGCGGGGCTCGGGTTGCGCCAGCCGCAGAATGTGGACGAGGAGCGGTTCCTCGGCGTGGCGCTGGAGATGCTGCACAACGGGTCGTGGTTGATTCCCCATCGCGCTGCCGAGATTTACGGCGATAAACCACCGATATTCATGTGGACCGTGGCGTTTTTCACCTGGATCACCGGGATGCCCGCCATTGCCCTTTACCTTCCGGGGCTGCTGTCTGCCACCTCGGTCACGGCGATGCTCTACGACTTGGGTCGCAGGCTTTGGAACCAACGAGCCGGTCGGACGGCCGCGCTGCTGTACCTGGCGACCTATCAGACCTACAGCATTCTGCGCACCGGCCAGATCGACAGTTTTCTGATCCTGTTCACCTCGTTGGGCCTGTACGGTCTGGCCCGACACCTGCTGCTCGGGCCGGCCTGGCGCTGGTTTTACGCGGGCTGCGCGGCGATGGGGATCGGCGTGATCACCAAAGGGGTCGGCTTTGTGCCGGCGTTGATGCTGATCCCGTATGCCTACGCGGTGCGCAAAGGTTGGTCCGGCGTGGTGGCGATGCCGGGCGAAGCGCGCAAATGGTGCCTGGGTGTTGTGGTGCTGCTCGGTGCCGTGGGCATCTGGCTGCTGCCCTTGGCGCTGTCCATCGTGCTCAATGGCGGTGCTGAGGAAATTGCCTACGTGCGGGAAATCCTGCTGCGCCAGACGGCGGGGCGTTATGCGGCCGCCTGGGATCACCGGGAGCCGTTCTGGTACTTCTTCGTCAGCGTCATTCCGCAATATTGGTTGCCGCTGGTGCTGGCGCTGCCGTGGCTGATCCCCGCCTGGCGCCGGCAATTACGCAAGCACGATGGTCGCGTGTTGGTGCTGCTGGGTTGGGTGGTGCTGGTGGTGCTATTTTTCTGCCTGAGCAGCGGCAAGCGCAAGTTGTACATTTATCCGGCGCTACCGGGATTGGTGCTGGTCGCCGCACCGCTGATGCCTTGGTTGCTCAGGCGCTGGTTCCGTCAACGCCGACTAGGGGGACGGATTTTTCAGGGGGTGGCGGTGATTTGGTTCACGCTGTGGTTCGCCCGAGGGTTCATCGAGCCGGTCAAGGACGGCGCCAATCCCCACGAGGCGTTGATGGCACAAGCGGCGACCATGACTCGGGGCGCCGACCTGGTGTTGGTCCACTGGCGCGAGGGCCATTGGTTGTTCGCAAGGCAGCCGATCGTGCATTTCGGCATGATCGGTTCAACGGTCGAGCAGGCGGCGCAGTGGTTGCGTGAACATCCGCAGGCGTACGCGTTGGTGCCGGATGAACAGCTCGGTCAGTGCTTCAATCCGCAGGCTGCCCGCGAGTTGGGCGAGACCTCCCGGGCGCAATGGTCGATCGTCGGTGCCGACGCCGACAACGGCAATTGCCATCCTGGTCCGCCGGCCCATATCTATCGCTTCACCTGGGACCGTGCATCGCTATAATCGACCCCACGTTTTACTCCTGTCACCACACGAGACTGCCATGACCATTTCCCTGTATGACGCTTCCGTCCCTGTTTTCAAACAAATGCTCAATGCCCTGAGCGACGTTCTGAACAAGGCAGAAGCCCACGCCACCGCCAAGAACATTGATCCGAACGCTTTCCTGCAAGCCCGTCTGTACCCGGACATGTTCCCGCTGGTGCGTCAGGTGCAGATCGCTGTTGATTTCGCCAAGGGTGTTTCTTCGCGTCTGGCCGAGATCGAAGTGCCGAAGTACGACGACACCGAAACCACCTTCGCCGAGCTGCAAGCGTTGCTGACCAAGGTTCTGGCTTACATTGGCGAGATCAAGCCCGAGCAGATCAATGGCAAGGAAGGCATCGAGATCATCACCCGTCAGGGCACGCCGAAAGAGAAGCGCTTCAGCGGCCAGGCTTACTTGCTGAGCTACGGTCTGCCGCAGTTCTTCTTCCACGTCACCACCGCTTACGCATTGCTGCGTCATAACGGTGTGGAAGTGGGCAAGCGCGATTACATGGGCGCGTTCTAAACCGCCCGGGTACAAAAAAGCCCGCCAAGGTTTGCGCCTTGGCGGGCTTTTTATTGTTCTTGTGGGAGTGGGCCTGCTTGGTTTGTTGACCGGGTGCATATCCGTTTTTTCGGTTGCGGCGGCTATTGGTTTCGCCCTTACAGCGAGTCACTTTCGAAAAGCGCGAAAGTAACCAAAGCGCTTTTGCCCCTTTCGTTCGGTGCCTCGCTAAGGCTCGGCATGCCCTCGCTCCGGTCCT
>NZ_AKJI01000070.1:0-168628 GCF_000282415.1 Pseudomonas sp. GM60 | reverse complement strand
CCTGCCGTCTTCGCGGGAAAGCCTCGCTCCTACGGGTATGTGTAATTTGTAGGAGCGAGGCTTGCCCGCGAAGGCGTCCTCAAACATGACAACTTTCATCTGCCTGTAACGCGCAAGCCGCCAAACCGTCATCCCTCGCGCCCATCCTGTAACTCCCGTAATCGCCTTGGGAGACTCGAAATGGCCCAGCCCTACGAAGAACGCAACAGCGCCGTCAAAACCCGTCGTCAGCAAGAAGACCAGCGCCGCATGGAATTTCGTCGCGCTATCGAAGATCGCTGCGAGCGCCGTCAGTTGCTGGCCGAGATCGGTGATTTTCCCGAGCTGGAACTCAACTACTGGCAGGCAGCTCCCGCAACTTCCCGTCGAAACGCTCAACCAGGGCGCTGATCTGCACCCGTTCGCTGCGGATAAACGCAAGGAATGCGTGGGCCACCGGCGACAGCCGTTTGGCCTTGGCCTGCACCAGGCACCAGCTGCGAAACAGTGGCAGTTCTTCGACCGGTAACTCGATCAGTCCGCCGGTCGCCAACTCCAGGTTCAGGGCGTGGCGCGTCAACAGCGCGACGCCCAGACCCGCCAGCACACATTCACGCTGGGCTTCAGCCGATGAGACCTCTTGGGTCTGGTTGAAATGCACGCGCTTCTCTTTGAAATACTCTTCGCACGCCAGTCGCGTACCCGAGCCGGGCTCGCGCAATAGCAGCGTGTAGGGTTCGAGGTCCTGCAAGCGCAACGGTCCCATATGGCACAGCGGATGATTCGGCGGCGCCACGGCCACGATTGGATTGTTGAGGAACGGCAGGAACTCCAGCCCCATGTCCTGCGGCACCATGGACATGATCACCAGGTCGTCGCGGTTGTCGGAGAGACGGCGGATCACTTGCCCACGGTTGACCACCGTCAGTTGCAGGTTCACTTCCGGATGCTGGCGCTTGAACGCGGCGAACAGGTGCGGCACGAAATACTTGGCGCTGGATTCCACCGCCAGTTTCAGTTGCCCCTGCAGTGATCCCTGCATGTCCGACAGTTGCATGTCGAGGTTTTCCAGGCGCCCGAAAATATCCCGGCTGGCCCGCTGAAGCGCTTCAGCCGCTTCGGTCATGTAGAGTTTTTTGCCGACGTAATCGAACAAAGGCTGACCAATCAGCTCCTCAAGTTGACGAATCTGCAGGCTCACGGCAGGTTGTGTGAGCGACATTTCGTCCGCCGCACGGCTGTAAGACCGTAAATCACAGACCTCATTGAAGATCTGCAATTGACGCAATGTCATACGCATCAATGACTTACGCATTATCTGAAAGCTCCTGCCGCAGGCTGATGCATCAACTATAAGTCTTTACTTATGCCTGACCCAATAATTAATCATTTTTGTTAATCCCTTGCGGGGGCTAGTGTGGACCTGCGACTGAATTGAAACATTTGGTCACGCGTCGACCTGGTCTAGCAGGTCGTGGGTACCACCGGCTCAAGGGAAACTCCAAGTGATAACAAAGATCCTGATCGCCAACCGTGGTGAGATTGCCGTACGAATCGTGCGAGCCTGCGCCGAGATGGGCATTCGCTCGGTTGCGATCTATTCCGACGCCGACCGCCATGCCTTGCATGTGAAGCGTGCGGATGAAGCCCACAGCATCGGTGCCGAGCCACTGGCCGGTTACCTGAATGCGCGCAAGCTGGTGAATCTGGCGGTAGAAACCGGTTGTGATGCGTTGCATCCCGGCTACGGTTTTCTCTCGGAAAACGCTGAGCTGGCAGATATCTGCGCAGAACGCGGCATCAAGTTCATCGGTCCATCGGCTGAAGTGATTCGCCGCATGGGCGACAAGACTGAAGCCCGTCGCAGCATGATCAAGGCTGGCGTACCCGTCACCCCGGGTACCGAGGGCAACGTCGCGGACATCGCCGAAGCCTTGGTCGAAGGCGACCGCATCGGATATCCGGTGATGCTCAAGGCGACTTCCGGTGGTGGTGGCCGTGGTATCCGCCGCTGCGACAGCCGAGAAGAGCTTGAACAAGCATTCCCTCGGGTCATTTCCGAAGCCACCAAGGCCTTTGGTTCGGCGGAAGTGTTCCTGGAAAAATGCATCGTCAACCCGAAACACATCGAAGCGCAGATCCTCGGCGACAGCTTTGGCAATGTGGTGCACCTGTTCGAGCGTGACTGCTCGATCCAGCGCCGCAACCAGAAGCTCATCGAGATCGCCCCGAGCCCGCAACTGACCCCGGAACAGCGCGCCTACATCGGCGACCTGTCGGTGCGCGCAGCCAAGGCAGTGGGTTACGAGAACGCCGGCACCGTGGAGTTCCTGCTCGCCGAGGGCGAGGTGTACTTCATGGAGATGAACACCCGGGTGCAGGTGGAACACACCATCACCGAAGAAATCACCGGCATCGACATCGTGCGTGAGCAGATCCGCATCGCGTCCGGCCTGCCGCTTTCGGTGAAACAGGAAGACATCCAGCACCGCGGTTTCGCGCTGCAATTCCGGATCAACGCCGAAGACCCGAAAAACAACTTCCTGCCGAGCTTCGGCAAGATCACCCGTTACTACGCACCCGGCGGTCCTGGCGTGCGTACCGATACGGCGATCTACACCGGCTACACCATTCCGCCGTTCTACGACTCCATGTGTCTGAAACTGGTGGTGTGGGCGCTGACCTGGGAAGAGGCAATGGACCGTGGCTTGCGCGCCCTCGACGACATGCGTCTGCAAGGGGTCAAGACCACCGCCGCGTACTACCAGGAAATCCTGCGTAACCCGGAATTCCGTAGCGGCCAGTTCAATACCAGCTTCGTTGAAAGCCACCCTGAACTGACCAATTACTCGATCAAGCGCAAACCCGAAGAGCTGGCCCTGGCCATCGCCGCCGCCATCGCCGCCCACGCAGGCCTGTGAGGAATAGAACAATGAGCAAGCAAATCCACGTTACCGACACAATCCTGCGCGACGCCCACCAATCGCTGCTCGCCACCCGCATGCGCACCGAAGACATGCTGCCGATCTGCGACAAGCTCGACAAAGTCGGCTACTGGTCGCTGGAGTGCTGGGGCGGCGCGACGTTCGACGCCTGCGTACGCTTCCTCAAAGAAGACCCGTGGGAGCGTCTGCGCCAATTGCGCGCGGCGTTGCCTAACACCCGTTTGCAAATGCTCCTGCGTGGCCAGAACCTGCTGGGCTACCGCCATTACAGCGACGACGTGGTCAAGGCCTTCGTCGCCAAGGCGGCGGTCAACGGCATCGACGTGTTCCGCATCTTCGACGCCATGAACGACGTGCGTAACCTGCGCGTGGCCATCGAAGCGGTGAAAGCTGCCGGCAAACACGCCCAAGGCACCATCGCCTACACCACCAGCCCGGTGCACACCATCGAGGCATTCGTGAACCAGGCCAAGCAAATGGAAGCCATGGGTTGCGATTCGGTGGCAATCAAGGACATGGCCGGCCTGCTGACGCCGTACGCGACTGGCGAACTGGTCAAGGCACTGAAAGCCGAGCAGTCGCTGCCAGTGTTCATTCACTCGCACGACACCGCTGGCCTGGCTGCGATGTGCCAGATGAAGGCCATCGAAAACGGTGCCGACCACATCGACACCGCGATCTCCAGCTTCGCCTGGGGCACCAGCCACCCTGGCACCGAGTCGATGGTCGCCGCCCTTAAAGGCAGCGAATTCGACACCGGCCTGAACCTGGAATTGCTGCAAGAGATCGGCCTGTACTTCTACGCCGTGCGCAAGAAGTACCACCAGTTCGAAAGCGAATTCACCGCCGTCGACACCCGCGTGCAAGTCAACCAGGTACCGGGCGGCATGATCTCCAACCTGGCCAACCAGCTCAAAGAGCAGGGCGCGCTGAACCGCATGAGTGAAGTGCTGGCCGAAATCCCGCGCGTTCGTGAAGACCTCGGCTTCCCGCCGCTGGTAACCCCGACCTCGCAGATCGTTGGCACCCAGGCGTTCTTCAACGTGCTGGCCGGTGAGCGCTACAAGACCATCACCAACGAAGTGAAGCTCTACCTGCAAGGCGGCTACGGCAAGGCACCAGGCACCGTAAACGAAAAACTGCGTCGCCAGGCCATCGGCAGCGAAGAAGTGATCGACGTTCGTCCGGCTGACCTGCTCAAGCCGGAAATGACCAAGCTGCGTGCCGAAATCGGCGCCGTGGCCAAGTCTGAAGAAGACGTGCTGACCTACGCGATGTTCCCGGACATCGGCCGCAAATTCCTCGAGGAACGCGCTGCCGGCACCCTCACTCCGGAAGTGCTGTTGCCGATTCCGGAAGCGGGCGGCGTAGCCTCTGTCGGCGGCGAAGGCGTGCCTACCGAGTTCGTCATCGACGTCCACGGCGAAACCTACCGCGTCGACATCACCGGTGTCGGCGTCAAGGCTGAAGGCAAGCGTCACTTCTACCTGTCCATCGACGGCATGCCGGAAGAAGTGGTGTTCGAACCACTCAACGAATTCGTCAGCGGTGGCAGCAGCAAGCGCAAGCAAGCCACTGCGCCGGGCCACGTCAGCACCACCATGCCGGGCAACATCGTCGACGTGCTGGTCAAGGAAGGCGACGTTGTGAAAGCCGGCCAGGCCGTACTGATCACCGAAGCGATGAAGATGGAAACCGAAGTGCAGGCGGCCATCGCCGGCAAAGTCACCGCCATCCACGTGGCCAAGGGCGACCGGGTCAACCCGGGCGAAATCCTGATCGAGATCGAAGGCTGAGTTAACAGCCTCGATACAACGCTTTAAACCTCGGGGGGGCATGTGCTCCCCTTTTTTTTCGCCAGTTATTCAAGGCACCACATGACCCATGTGGGAGCGAGCCTGCTCGCGATTACGGTGTGACATTCAGCCTCTTCATTGGCAGATCCTCCGCTAGCGCGAGCAGGTATGGTGATGTGTCAGTGGTTGATCAGAACGCCATCCGCCACTGACCCATTACGCCATGAGTGCGGCTATCGCTGCCCATTTCACCCGAGAGCCCCACTCCAATCGTGTTACGTGCGGAAAGCCTGAGGTCCACACCCGCATCGACCATCAGTTTGTCCCGATCCTGTGGCGCACTGTAGACGCTGTAGTCGTTGCCACCGGTGACAAGGCGTTGCCTGGTTTCTGTGTAGACCTTGCCATACGTGTGTTTCCAGCCTGCGCTGAAACGCGGCGTTAGTTGCATTCCGTTATCCAGCGTATTGAGCTTCGCCAGACGCAGGCCGAATGTGCTGCTGAAGTTTTCCTCGGATTGATCGTGGACTTTCAGCGAAGCATCGCCTCCTTTCTCAGTGAAACTGTCGCGTTGATAGCGCTGGTACCCAAGACTGGCAAACGGTTCGATGATGACGCTGGCGCGTCCAAGGTTGAAACCCACCTCTGCGAAGGCTTGTTGGGTATTGGCCTCGTAACGGCCCTTGGGTCGATCCTTGAAACCGTAAAATTCGACCCGGCGCGTGCTGCTGCCATCATGGTTGTTGTAAGTCGCGCCCAAGCGCAGGGACATTGGCCCGTTCTGGCGAAGTGCGTAAGCCCCCAAGTGCCAGCTGTCCAGATTGCCGTCCAACTCGCGGCTCTTCTGGCGAGTGCGGGATTGACCGCCCATCAGACCTAGACGCCATTGCTCATCAATTTGCCAGTCGGCACCTATCACCAATCCGTGGGTGGAATGCTGCAGCGGGTCATCGTCGCGATCCAGTTTCCCACTGTGTCCCAGCGCCTGGAGCCAGACTCGGCCATTGGCATCGCTGCCGGCTGCCAGTCGAGGCGCACCATTCTGATTATTGGAAACACTGTTGCTATCGAGCTGGCGCATGGCCGAGAGCAGGGTGGCGCTTATCGGGCCGTCACTGTTCAAGGTCGCCTTGGCGAGGTTGGCGTTGCTGTCGCCGGCCAGAATTTCGAGGGCGTGGGCAGCGGTAGCTCGATCGGATCCGAGCAGGGCGGTGACGGCGGCATTGGTCGTGCTGGAGGTTTTTTGTTCGGTCTGGGTGGCCGTTGGCTCTTCAATGCTGGCACCGAACTGCTTGCCACTTTCCGTATCCGCGATGCTCTCGAAAGATACATCGTTACGTGCGTAGGTCAGGCTGACAATTCTCGGGTCGTCGTAATTCAGTTCAGGTGTCATGAAAACAAGGTTGTTTTCGATGTCGCCGAAACGCCCCACGACGTTGGTCGCCTCAATGAGGGTGTACTGGCTGGTTTGCGGGAAATCACCAGTTGCGGCAATTTTCAGGGTTGCATCGCCAAGGCTCGCCGTGCCATCGACTTTGATCGTCTCGCCTCGGCCATCGGCATTTACTTCATAGGTCAGAACTGCGGTCCTGGACAGTTTCATGTCGCCCGCTACGACAGGTGCGCCGAGTTGTCGATTGACGACAAGCCCGCCGCTTACGTCCAGCCCTCCTACACGGCCCTTGCCACTGAAGGTTCCCGACTCATACACCTCGACGTTTCCGCCGATGCTGCCGTTGTTCACCAATGTGCCTTGAGCGACTGCGCGCCCTTCGATATGTCCGTTATTGGTGAGCGTCGCCTGAGGACGCACTAAGGCACCGATCTGGAAGTCTCCGGAGTCCTTGCCGCCATTCAGGGTCCACGTACCCTGTTTGATATCCAGGCCAGCGAAATCCCGGGTTTCGCCCAATGTGCCCCCTTTGGTGTGATCGAGTCTGATGACGTTGATGCCACCATCGCCGTCCAGTCGCTTGGTCATGCCCCCTCCGGAAAGGACGCTGACCAGATCGTTACGCTCATCCAACTGCAGATTTCGCCACTCCGCGATTTTGTTGATCAAGAGGGGTTGGGTATCGGCAGCTCCGATGAACGCATCGAGTTCCATAATCAAGTCTTCGGACGTTTCGAAAGGTGCGGAAGTTTGATCGGTACTGGTTTGTTGGGCCGCCGCGAATTCAGCGCAGCCCACGGCAAGTGCTATCGAAAATGCGAGGTGTCTGGGTCGGTATTTGTGTTGAACGGGCATCGAGTTCGGCCTCTTTTGACAGGAGGCCAAACTCTAAAAGGGAGGCTATATGTGCCGATGTCAGCTGCGTCCGGCAGCGATGCAGGCGGCGTCGGATGGTTGCGTGGAAAAAGAACAGCCAAATGGGGATGGCCGTATTTATCGGTTTTGCCAAGGCGCTTTTTCTTACAGGAATTCTCAAAGAATGTTAGAGAAGTCAGAAGTGCCCATACCCGAAGACGGTGATTTTTTGCCTAACTACGACTCAAATACGCCTTCCCATAATGCCGCTCCATCCGCGCCTGAATCAGCTCCAACCCAATCGACATCACCCAGTAAATCACCGCGGCCGTCGTCAGCATCTCGATGTAGCGATAGCTCGAGCGCCCATACGACTGCGCCAGAAACATCACCTCCCAAACACCCATCACCGAGATCAGTGACGAGTCTTTGAGCATCGAGATGAATTGATTGGTGGTCGGCGGGATGATGGTGCGCATGGCTTGCGGCAGGGTGACGCGCCAGAAGATCACGGTTTCGCGCATGCCCAGTGCCAGCGAGGCTTCACGCTGGCCGTGGGGGACGCCGAGGATGCCGGCGCGGAAGATTTCGCTGAGGTAGGCGCCGTAGTTCAGCGACAGGGCGATGATCCCGGCGACGACGGCGCCCGGCACGATGCCGAGTTGCGGCAGGCCGAGGTAGATCAGCAGGATCTGGATCAGCAGCGGAGTGCCGCGAAAGAACGAGGCATAGAAACTTGCAATGCCGAAGGCCACGGCGCTTTTCGACAGCCGTGCGAGGGCGGTGATGAAGCCCAGCAGCGACGACGCGACGATTGAGCACAGGCACAAAAACAGGGTCAGCGCCGCGCCTTGCAGAAAGCCGTTCGGCGCCAGGTGCAGGCCGATCAGGTTGGGCAGCTTGTCGAGGATGATCGAGAACTTCAGGTCGAAGCTCAGGAAGAAACTGGCGAACAGACCCAGCATTGCCGCCCAGGTCAGGTACAGCCGCGTGCGAAAACCGAAGATCCGTTGCAGCCGGGACTCAGCCACCGGTTGTGGCGGCTGAGGTGGGTTGGGAAAGGAAGTCATTTGCTGATGTCGGCGCCGATCCATTTTTGCGAGAGTGTGCTCAGGGTGCCGTCCTGTTTCAGTTGCGCGAAGACGTCACGCACCTTGGCGTCCCACTGTGCATCGCCTTTTTCGATGGCCACCGAGTTCGGCTCCGAGTACAGCGGTTCGCCGGCAAGCTTGAAGCGTTTGTCTTCGGTCAGGCGCGGCTGCGCGGTGACCAGGTTGGTGAGGACCGCATCCAGTCGCACGCCAGCGCCCAGTCCCAAGTCCTGGAACGCCACGTTGTCGGTGTCGTACGGGGCGATCTGCACGTTTTCAAACGGGTACTGCAACTGCGTGTCTTCGGCGCCTTCGATCACCAGGTTTTTGTTCAGGTAGCTTTCGTAGCTGGAAGCACTGGTGAGGCCGACTTTCTTGCCGCTCAGGTCCTTGGCGCTGTGGATGCTGTCGTCCTTGGCGTTGACCACGATCACCGCGGGTGAGGCGTAGTACTCGACCGGGAAATCAAAGACTTCGGCGCGGGCCTTGCTCGGGGTCATGGAGCAGATGCAAATGTCGTAGCGTCCGCTCCAGCGGCCGGCAGCGATCACGTCCCAGGAAGGTGTTTCGAGGCGCAATTTGACCCCGAGTTTATTGGCCACGGCTTTGGCCACATCAACGTCGAAACCGTCGAGCTGGTTCTGGTCATTGAGGAACGAGAAGGGCGGATAGCTTTCCATCAGCACGCCGACCAGTTCTTTCTTTTGCTCGATGCGGTCCAGCGTGGCGCCGCCGAAGGCTTGGGTGGAGGCAGCCAGAATCGTCAGGCCCAGGGCCAGTAGTGGTTGAAGTTTCACAGTCGACCCCTAATAAAAAAATGGTTGTTATTAACCGGATGGTGCGTATTAAATAGTTATAAGAACGACTCTGGTAGTGAGTTATTTTCATAAGCATATGAGTAAAAAGCATATGAGCGCAGCAAGCACAGTGATTCTGGATGGCGGCATGGGTCGTGAGTTGCAACGCCGGGGTGCGCCATTCAGACAGCCTGAATGGTCGGCGCTGGCCTTGAGCGAAGCGCCGCAGGCCGTGGAGGCGGTGCATGCGGCTTATATCGAAAGCGGCGCGAACGTGATCACCAGCAACAGCTATGCGGTGGTGCCTTTTCACATTGGCGAAGAACGTTTTGCGGCTGAGGGTCGAGCCCTCGCGGCGTTGGCCGGGGAGTTGGCCAGGCGTGCGGTGGACGCTGCGGGCAAACCGGTGCGTGTGGCGGGTTCATTGCCGCCGTTGTTCGGTTCCTATCGTCCGGATTTGTTCGATGCAGCTCGGGTGACGGAATTGCTCGCGCCGCTGGTCGAGGGGCTGGCCCCGCATGTCGACCTGTGGCTGGCGGAAACCCAAAGCTCGATTGTGGAAGCGCGAGCGATTCACGCGGGTCTGCCGAAGGACGGCAAGCCGTTCTGGCTGTCGTTTACCTTGAAGGATGAGGACACGGACGAAGTCCCGCGTTTGCGTTCCGGCGAACCTGTGGCCGAAGCCGCTGCGGTGGCTGTGGAGCTGGGCGTCGAGACGTTGCTGTTCAACTGCAGCCAGCCGGAAGTGATCGGTGCGGCGATTGATGCGGCGCGGGAAACTTTCGAGCGTCTGGGGGTGAAGATTCACATCGGCGCGTACGCCAATGCCTTCCCACCGCAACCGAAAGAGGCGACGGCCAATGACGGTCTGGACCCGTTGCGCGACGATCTGGACCCGCCGGGCTACCTGCATTGGGCGGCGGACTGGAAAGAGCGCGGTGCCAGCCATTTGGGTGGGTGCTGCGGGATTGGGCCGGAGCATATTGCGGTGCTTGCCCAGAAATTGGCGTGATGCCCATCGCTAGCAAGCCAGCTCCTACAAGATTTCGGTGGATCACGATGTTGTGATCAACGCATAACCCCTGTAGGAGCTGGCTTGCTAGCGATGGCGTCCGTCCAGGCGCCGCTGATTTACCCGCGACACTCCGCTAACGTTTTCACCTGCCCCGACCCCGTCTGATTCTCATCACTCAACCACCGCTCAAACCCCGCCCCAACCACCGGCCATTCCGAATCCAGAATCGAATACCAGGCCGTATCCCGGTTCTGCCCCTTCACCACCATGTGCTGGCGGAACACCCCTTCAAAACTGAACCCCAACCGCTCCGCCGCGTACTTGGAACGCGCGTTGCCGTTATTGCATTTCCACTCCAGACGCCGGTAACCAAGGGCGAACGACTCTTTCGCCAGCAGATACACCGCCTCGGTACTTTTCGGCGAACGCTGCATCGGCGCACCGAAGGTGACGTGGCCGATTTCAATACGGCCCTGAGACGGAACGATCGACATCAAACTGAGAATGCCTTGCACATCGCCGCTGGCACGGTCGATCACGCTGAAGAAATACGGGTCGCTGTTGGCCGCGTGATTGTTCAGCCAGTCGTTGAAAACGCTGCGCTCCGGGAAAGGACCGTAAGGCAAGTAATCCCAGAGTTTCGGGTCGGCGCCCGGGCCTTGCAGGGCTTTGAACAAACCGTCGCCATGGCGCGCCGGGTCGAGTTTTTCCAGGCGGATGAAGCGCCCTTCGATGGTTTGCACCGTTGGCGCCGGGACGCCTTTCCAGTCTGCGAGTGAAGTCGTCATGTCGTTCTCCTTGAACCTTAAAGGGCTTTGCGGAACTGGATGAAACCAGGGCGCTCGGCGATGCGCTCGTAGAGCTGGATCGCGGTGGCGTTGGTTTCGTGGGTCAACCAGTGGACCTTGCAGCAACCGTCCGCTTTGGCGGTCGCGTAGACAAATTCGATCAGTTTGCGGCCGACGCCGGTGCCGCGGGTTTCGGGTGTTACCAACAGGTCTTGCAGGTAGCAGGAGTTTTCGATGCTCCAGTTCGACCGATGGTAGATGAAGTTCACCATGCCGACCGCTTTGCCGTCGCTCCACGCCAATGCCGAATGAGTCGGTTCATTCGAGTCGAGCAGGCGTTGCCATGTGCTGTCCGTGACCGCCTCAGGCAGTTCGGTGTTGTAGAAGCGCAGGTAGGCTTGCCACAACGGCAGCCACGCAGCGTGATCATCGGCGGTGACCTGGCGGATTTCAATCTGACTCATGTTCAATCCTTAGCGCATCAAGTGGGCGAGGGCCTGGTCGTGCACGTCGGGGCTGGCGGCGAGCCCCTCGCGCACACCGGCGATGTCTGCGGTGCTGCGGTTCTGGCTGAGTTTGCGTTTGCCTTCCAGGCGCTGGATCGGCAGGGCAAACCCGACGATGGCCTTGAGCATGCCGTCGATGTAGTCGGCGGGTGCATCGGCAACCTTCCATGGTTGGGCGCGACCGGCTTCATGGCGATCGGTCAACGTACTGACCAGGTTGAGCAGGCGGTCGGCGTCGGTGAAAACCTCTGCGGTGCCGTAAGCGTGTACGGCGACGTAGTTCCAGGTCGGTACGACTTTGCCGTGCTCGGCTTTGCTCGGATAAAAGCCCGGGCTGATGTACGCGTCGGCACCGGCGAAAATGACCAGCGCTTCGGCACCGTTTTGCAGTGCCTTCCATTGCGGATTGGCCCGGGCGAAGTGACCGTACAGGGTGCCATTCGGACCTTGCTCAGGGCTGAACAACAACGGCAGGTGACTGGCTTGCAAGCCTTGCTCGTCGTGGGTGATCACCACGGCCAGGCGCGTGTCGAGTATCTGCTGCTGCAGTTTATGCAAATCTTTGATGGCAAAGCCGCTGGGGTTGTACATGGAAAAATTCCTTGGCGAATGCGTCCATCCTAGGCAGGCTATTGGTCTGTTGTAAGAGCCATTAACGACCAATTTCATAGGTCCATTGTCATGAGCGAAGCGCCGCTTTCCCTGTCGTTCAACCCCGCCGGTATCGAACTTGACCGCCGTCAGGGGCTTAGTCGTCAGCTCTATCAGGCCTTGCGCCTGCGGGTGCTCGACGGGCGATTGGCCAGCGGCACTCGATTGCCGGCCAGCCGGGACTTGGCGGCGGCGTTGGCAATTTCCCGCAACAGCGTGGTTCGCGCCTACGATCAGCTCTACGCAGAGGGCTTTATCGAGGGGCGTGTCGGGGACGGGACTTACGTCGCGCAATTGCCTCAAGCGCCGTTGCCCACGAAAAAACTATCCACAAAAGTATCCACAGGGTTGCCAACAGGGTTACCCACAGCCTTATCCACAAATTGGCTGGATTTACCTGTGGTTTCATCCAGTAAAGTTATCCACAGCGGAGCGCTGGGACGCGTTGAAAAGAACCATTTGGCCACGCCGCCCAGCGGTCCGCCTCGGGCTTTTCGGGTGGGCGTGCCGGCGTTTGACCTGTTTCCCTTCGAGGTGTGGGCCAAGCTGAATGCGGCTTTCTGGCGTAAACCGGATTTGCAGCAGCTGTGTTATGGCGATCCGGCGGGCGATGCGCGCTTACGCGGCCTGATCGCCGCTTATTTGCGCAGTTCGCGGGGGATGCAGTGCACGGCTGAGCAAATAGTGATCACCAGCGGCGCACAGCAGGGGATTAGCCTTTGTGCACAGCTGCTGGTGGAGCCGGGCGACGGCGTGGCGATTGAAAATCCGGGGTATCGGGCGGCAGGTCATGCGTTCGCCGTGGCCGGGGCGAAATTGCATGGGGTGGCGGTGGACGGCGAGGGCATCGACTGCACCGAACTGGCCCGGCTCAGCGATTGTCGACTGGCCTATGTCACGCCTTCGCATCAATACCCGACCGGCGTGGTAATGAGCCTGGCGCGGCGTCTTGAATTACTCGCTTGGGCGGAGCGCAACCAAGGCTGGATCGTCGAGGACGACTACGATGGCGAATACCGTTACAGCGGCGCACCCCTGGCGCCGTTGGCGGCACTCGATCGGCAGGGCCGGGTCTTGTACGTCGGGACTTTTGGCAAAGTCGCATTCCCGGCGTTGCGCCTGGGTTATCTGGTGTTGCCGCCGGCACTGGTGCAGGCGTTTTCTCAACGTCGAGCGGTGGACGTCCGGCATTCCGAAGTCAGCACCCAGGCGGTGATGGCCGAGTTCATGGCCGCCGGGCATTTCCAGCGCCACATCCGCCGCATGCGCCGTGCTGCCCTGAGTCGTCGCAATACGTTGCTGGCGGGCTGGCCGCAGAACATCCCCGGCATCGGCAGCCTGCCAAGTGTCGCGGCAGGGTTGCATCTGACGGTGGCGGTCGACTCACAGGCGCGCGAGTACGAGCTGATAGAAAAAGCCGCCAGCGTCGATGTCGAGATCAATGCGCTGAGCAGCTATTGGTTGCCGGACTCGCAGAAACCGGTGGACCAGCGTGCCGGGCTGGTCCTGGGTTTCGCGGCCGTGCCCGAGGCGGCCATCAGCACCGCACTCGGGCGGCTGGAAAAGGTCTGGCGGCGTTAAGCAGTCACGGCTCACCCCGACGCAAGACTTACGATTTTGAGGCCGATGGCAGTACCTTCGCGAAAAACAGTGCAGTCGCCAGTTGCGGGCTGATTTCGCTGCGATAGATCGCAATCGCGTGGAGATCGTCATTTGCACTGCGCGCTTCGGATGCGCCGCCCAGCAGCCGTTGCTGCACGGTTTTCAGATGCGCCGCCGTGAACGTCTGGACAGGCGACGCGGGCTGCGCGTAGTGAAAGTGTGCATACCACAGAACGTTTTTGCTGGTGTGGTCACGGACTTCATATTCCTCGAGGTAGTCTTTTTTTCGGCTTTTGAGCAAGCGTCGGCCGGGGTTCCTGACGATGTCGACCTGACCTTCGCTTTGCAGCCACTGGACCCGCTCTGCCGTCGGCGGCTGTAGTTTTGTCATGCTGATTCGCGTTGTGCGTCCCTGACTGTAGAGGCGGGTTGCTCCGTCATTCAGCTGCTTGACCAGTGTCACGGCAGACCCCGGACCGTCATCGGTGGCGTTGCTGGAAATCAGTGCTTCGTCGATTGCCTTGGCGACCTCCTGCAGCCGATGGGCTTGTTGATGGAACATTTCCTCTATTTCCACGGGAATTCGCCGCGCTCCCTTCGAATGGGCGTCTGTTCGGCGGATGAACGCCTCCTGCCCGTCCAGCATTGCCTGACCTTGAACAATGCTTGTACCCAAATCAGGTTGGACGACGGCAGGGGAAACCGGTTTCGCGGCCACTCGTTCAACCCACACTCCTGGGGTTTTCTCATGAAAGGTCGAGATGACTTTGCCTGTCAGTGTCGAGGTTACGTCGACCAGTTCTGATCCGTCCGCCACGGCATCGGCGCGTATTTGGCCGACCACCGTGCCGTTGTAACGGGTCTTGATGATGCGTTTGACAGGAGCGGTCGGCAGACGGGAAGGGCCAGGTTGCGGTTCGAGCGCCTGGCGCTCGCGCAGCAGGCTCGCCAGGTGCTTCACGGTGCGCTGTTGAAACGCGTCGATACGTTGGCGCATCAGGTCGAGCGCGGGTTGCAGGAACTGACCGGGGAACTCGCCGGGCAGATCGATGATGCGCTGATCGGTGACCGTGAGTTGCTCCACCAGATCACTGAGTCCTTCGATTCGCTCCGGCAAGCGCAACACGTCTTCGTCAGCGGCCAGATCCAGTGAAGCCTGAATGGCGAGCGCTGCGTTTTCGACAACGCTCTCCAGCGCCGGGCGTGCTTCATGCGTGAGCGCAACCGAGGGGGCGAGGCACAACTCCTGGGCCAGTGTGATCTGGAACAGTTTGAGGTCCTGTAAATCGAACGTCGGCATGTTGGCCTTGACGTCGCGGATCACTTCCACGGCTTCTTTGCCGAGCAGGTTCAGTTGCTCGAAGCGCGATTGCGCGAATTCGATTTTGTTGATGTAGCCCTCGGTCAGATCGCTCATGTGTTGAAAGGTCTGTCGGGCGGCCTGCGTGTTTTCCGTTGGTTGTGTGTCGAGAAGATTGAGGGAGAGCCGCATTTGATTGTCGAAAACAGGACGCTGGTGGTCGAACCATTTCTCCAGCAGCGATAGTTGGAAATCCAGGCGGCTGATCATCGCTTTTCGGAAATTGGGAATGGCTTCGCGAGCATTGAACGCTTTCATCTGTTCAATGTTGGCGCTGATGAATGACATCTGCGCGTCGAGCATTTCAAGGTACAAGCGGCGATGGGTGGCGGTGGCGCTCGGAGCCTTCGCGTTTTTTTCAGCGTCCTTGAGTTCTGTTTCCCGGCTTTTGACCTGGCTTTCGAACGCGATCATTTGCTGTTTCAGTTCAGCCTGGCGCTGCTTGTTTTGCTGTTCCAGCCGTTGCTTTTCCTTGCCCCCGCCCCGCAGTCTCAGCCGTGTATCGATAAACCATTCGCCGCTGGCGTTCTTGATCAGCAACGGCCCGGTGCGCGGGGGGGACTGGCGTGAGTCAATGATCTGCACGTCGTTATTGTCGTTGAGGGTGACTTCGAACCATCGCTGGCCGACCTTCGCATACCATTTTCCGTTAAGTGAATTGAGGTGTTGGTGAGGGCCGGCCGCGCTGGAGGCGACGGCCATTCCCTTGGGTTCGGCAATGGCCAGCTCATCCAGCAAGGTGCCCAACGCTACAGGCGGCAGCGTGGCGACGGCGTGCAAAGACGTCTCATGGTCGCGAGGCAGTTGATTAAGGTCGGGCAGGCGAGTGACCGTGATTTTCTGCGCAGGCTTGAGGGGCGGTGTGACCGGTGACGGCTCGAGTTTCTCGGCCAACCGCGAGACCGGTTTATGGCGAGCCGCAGCCCGATGAGCCAGTACCATGCCGAGCGTCAACAGCAAATCGGTCACGGCAGACCAGGCGAGCTGACTGTCTTCGCTTTCTGCGGCATCGGTGATTCCCTGCAAGTCGTCCATGATCTGCCAGATCCACGCGGCAACCCCGGCAGTGCGCCCGAGGAAGGGCAAGGCAACGTTGAATAGCATCCATGCACCGTGCTTGAGCGTTTCCCAGCGAGCTTGCGCATTGGACACCGATTGGCGGTCAGCCAAGGTGATCATGGCGTTGGCATTGGCTTTGAACAGCGGCGCCAGTGAATCATCATCAAGGGCTGCCGCACTGAGCGACACCGCGCCCATCTTGCCCAGCGCCGAGGTGGGATCGACCAGCAGTTGGGTCAGGGTCCAGACCGAAGGCAACTCACCGGAAAACACGTACTGGGAATAGTTGAAGCGTACGTCGTCGGCCAGCCACGCGAGGACCGATTGGCGAAGGGGTTTTTCGTGCTTGATCGCGTACAGCAGATTGGCTTCGTTCGGGTACTGCGTCAGCGAAGGCATGAGCAATGGCCGATAGAGCAGACACGGTCCCTGATTAGCGGATCGCGGACCGATGACGAACATATTGGCAACTTCGTCGCCCTTGCTGTCGGCGCTATCACCGGAGATGAACGCCAATGGGCGAATGACAATCTCCTGCCCATTCACCCGGCGGTCGGCCGCGCTTGGCTGCAGAGCTGCGTTGACGAATTGGTAGCCTTGTTCATCAATGCCGGCTTCGCCGCGCATCTTGTGTTGCAGCGCCTGCAAGGGCAACTGGGTGCGCAGATGACGCGTGTAGAGCGTTTGTCGGCGCAACGATTCTCGCGAGTCATCCAGCAACTTGCGCTTGATCAGCGCCGGGTAAACCGCGCCGATATCGACCTGGGTCACGAGTTTTTCCAGGTAGGCGGGTGTCATCCAGGCGGGCACAGGGTCGCCGTTTTTGTACTGCACCGTCTTGTTGCCCAACGGAACGGCAATCAGGTTTTGCAGTGCCAATTCGATCAGCGACAACGTAACGGTCTGCGTCTTGCCGGGGACCACGACAGCGCCCAGCACGATGACGCTGGTGATGCTGATTTGCACGTCCTTCAGATTCAGGTCCGCTGCCGTTGGATGATCCTTGATCATCTGCTCTCGCAGGGTTTGCAGGGTAAATTCCGGCAGTGAAGCGATGCCTTCGTCGAAGGTTTTTCCCGCGTCCTGTTCCCGCAACTGCGCCAGGTCCATCAGGTGTCGGCTGTAACGGGTCAGGTCCGCTGACGATGCGTTGCTCAGCCAGCCTGTCAGTAACCCCTGAACCTGGTTGAAGCGCGACGAAGGCAGGGCTTCAAACTCAGTGAAGCTCTTCGCCGCCGCGCTGATTTGCGGTGAAAGCCTGGTTGGCGTAGTGCTCTGGAATGTATTGAAGGCACCGATGGCTTCGGCTTCGAGTGCGATCAGTGCACACGCCTGTTGATGAAAGAAATTGCCCTCGGGTTCATACAGGCGCCATTGCAGCGTCTGCCCGGTGCTTGACGCCCCAGGGTTTGCAAACAAGGTTTCGCCCAGTGCCGCAACAGAGTCGTAACGCCTGAACCCTTCGGTAATCGAGTGTGTCAGCACCTGGGTTCGACTGCCCGACGTGCCCACAAACACCGCGATATCCAGAACCCGCAGATGTTTGCTCTGCGCGCTTTCAACGTGTTCGGTATCGATCAGGCAGGCCTTGGTCAGGTACTTGTCCTGTGAGCGCCGTGTGGTCCGATCCGGATGAGTGAACACGGCAAGGGCCATTGCTTTTTGATCGGCATCCCAATCGGTGGCCTCGTCGAGGTTCCAGATGTCCTGCAGCGCCTGCGAGAGCTGATGCCAGCGTGGGGTCGAAGGGCTTGTCTGCTGATTCCAGTAATCCAGTTGCTGTTGCTGGTAGGCGATGAACAGCTGCGGTGCGAGCGTATTAATCAGTGAACCGATGGCCGTGATGTTCACGGGCAGTTGAGCCGGCGGTGCAACGCCCGGTTGCAGGGTCAGGAAATGCTCGCCATCGATGAACGTCACCGTCGAACCCGACAACCCGAGCCGTACCAATACGTCGGTGAGCGATTCATACAGGTCATTGCCCGGCACGACCTCGCTGCCGGTATTGAGCCAGGTCGGAGTGACGACCGTGGCGAGCGTCGGATCAATCTTCAAGTGCGGGTAGAGCGCGTTGAGTGCAGGCGCCAATGCAGTCGCTGCAACCTCTCTGATCGAGGGGCCGGTGACCAGTTGGGTCAGTACATTTTCTGCACTCGGGGAAAGGGTATCGGACATGGTCGTCTCCTGATTGAGGGTGCGCTGTTGTTGATTGCGCAGCGCTGGATCAGGGGACGGTATCGGGCGGGCTCAGGTGTCTGGCGGTACATAAATATCGCAGGCAAAAAAAGACCCGCATCACGGCGGGTCTTCGTTTTTCAGGAAGGGCTTCAGGTCCCCGACTTGATTTTGGTCCAGGCCCGCGTGCGCGCACGTTCGGCATCACGCGGCAGCGGTTGCAGGGTGTAAAGCGTGGCCATGGCCGTTTCGGTCGGGTACAGGTTCGGGTTGTTGCGGATCGCCGGGTCGACCAGTTCCGTGGCGTCCTTGTTCGGGTTCGGGTAACCGACGAAGTCACTGACCGGCGCGATCACCTGCGGTTGCAGCAGGTAGTTGATGAAGGTGTAGGCGTCCTCGGTGTTCTTCGCGCCCTTCGGAATCGCGAGCATGTCGAACCAGATCGGCGCACCTTCTTTCGGCAGGCGCATGTCGACGGTCACCCCGTTCTTTGCCTCCTTGGCGCGGTTGGCCGCCTGGGAGAAGCTGCCGGAATAACCGACCGCGACGCAGATCTCACCGTTGGCAATGTCGGCCATGTACTTGGAGGAGTGGAAGTACGTGACGTACGGCCGGATCTTCATCAACAGCGCTTCAGCCTTTTCGTAGTCCGCCGGCTTCTTGCTGTTGGGGTCCAGGCCGAGGTGTTGCAGGGCCAGCGGCAGGATCTCCGACGGCGAATCGAGCAGGGCGACGCCGCACTGCTTGAGCTTGCTGATGTTCTCTTCCTTGAAGATCAGGTCCCAGCTATCAACCGGCGCGTCGGCGCCCAGGGCGGCTTTGACTTTGTCCGGGTTGAAGCCGATCAGGATGGTCCCGTACATGTACGGCACGGCGAATTTGTTGCCGGGGTCGTTGGCTTCGATCAGCTTCATCAGCTTGGGATCGAGGTGGTTCCAGTTCGGCAGTTTGCTGCGGTCCAGCGGTTGGAAAACACCGGCCTCGATCTGCTTGGCGAGGAACACGTTGGACGGCACCACCGCGTCGTAACCGGAGTTGCCGGTCAGCAGCTTGGCTTCCAGCGCTTCGTTGGTGTCGAAAATGTCGTAGATCAGCTTGGTCTGGGTGTTCTGCGCCTTGAAGTCTTCCAGCGCTTTGGGGGTGATGTAATCGAACCAGTTGTAGACGCGCAACGTGCGCTCTTCGGCGTGAGCGGCTCCGCTGAGCACCGTGGCGCAGAGCGCGGGCACGATGAAACGCTTGAGTGTGTTCATTGTTGTTATTTCCCTTGGGCGCTTTCAAAACCTTCAAGAACGTTCACGGCATTGATGCCGATTTCTTCGACCGCGTAACCGCCTTCCATCACGAACAGGGTCGGCACGCCCAGCTTGGCGATGCGCTCGCCCATCGCCAGGTAATCCGGGCTGTCGAGCTTGAACTGGGAGATTGGATCGTCCTTGAACGTATCGACGCCCAGGGACACGACGACGATCTCGGCGCCGTACTTTTCGATCTCTTTGCAGGCTTGTTCCAGCGCGGCGCTCCAGACATCCCAACCGCTGCCGGCGGGCAACGGGTAGTTGAAGTTGAAGCCTTCGCCCGCGCCTTCGCCGAGTTCGTCTTCATAACCGAGGAAGAACGGAAACTCGGCTTCCGGATGGCCGTGGATCGAGGTGAACAGCACGTCGCTGCGCTCATAGAAAATCGATTGGGTGCCGTTGCCGTGGTGGTAATCGACGTCGAGGATCGCGACTTTCTTGTGGCCCCGATCGAGGAACGCCTGAGCGGCGATGGCGGCGTTGTTGAGGTAGCAATAACCGCCCATCAAGTCACTGGCGGCATGGTGTCCCGGTGGACGGCACAAAGCGAAGGCACTGCGCGCGCCACGCTGGATTTCCGCCTGGGCGGTGAGCGCCACTTGGGCTGCGCTGTACGCGGCTTGCCAGGTGCCAGCGGTGATCGGGGCGCCGCCGTCGAAGCTGTAATAACCCAGTTCGCCGTGCAGGCTGGTGGGTTTGATGCGGCGCAAGGTACGCGCCGGCCAGGTGTAAGGCAGCAAGTCGCCGTCGGTGTTGAACTCGGTCCAGCGTGCCCAGGCGCCTTTGAAGAAGTCGAGGTAGTCGCGGCTGTGAATGCGTGCGATCGGGTCGAGGCCGAAATCCTTCGGCGCTTCTACCGGGCCGAGCTTCTGGTTTTGCACCCGTGACAGCACATGGTCGGCGCGCGAGGGCATTTCGAAGCAGGGCTTGAGTTGCCCGTCTATCAATTCACAACGGCCGTGGTGCAGGTGGTGATCGTCCGAGTAGATCGTCAGCATTTCTTGTTCTCCGCAGGCTGATTCGGTTGAACACAGTCTTGCGGCGGATGGCGATTCGGAGAACGGCAGGAAAGGCCAAAAGGGGACCGATGTGGCCAAAATAGTTGACCGAAATTCGCCCCTTTTCGACACCGCAACGCCCCCAAATGACGCATTGACCCTGTAGGAGCGAGGCTTGCCCGCGAAGCTCTTGGCGTACCTGAGGACGCCTTCGCGGGCAAGCCTCGCTCCTACAAGGGGATGGTGTCGGTCAGGGGCGGAACTGGCTGGGCGCCACGCCGCTCCAGCGCACAAAGGCATGGCGGAAGCTCGCGGTCTCGCTGAAACCCAGCACTTCGGCAATCCGGTAGATCGGCATCTGGTCTTCGCAGAGCAGTTGCTTGGCCTGCTCGAATCGCAGCTCATCCAGCAACTCCTGATAACTGCACCCCAGGTCCTTGAGGTGCCGACGCAATGTCCGCGCCGAGCAATTCATCTGCTCGGCCAATCCTTCGAGCCCCGGTGCGGCATTCAATTGCGCGCTGAGCAACTGGCGAATCCGCCCCAGCCACGCCTGACGCCCGGTGAACTCGAGGTTCTGCTTGCGGCAGCGTTCGGCCATGGCCTGATGGGTGATGACATCCGCGAGCGGCAGGGGTTGGTCGAGCCAGCGCTTGTCGAAAGCAAAGGCGTTGTCCCGCGCTTCGAAGTGCAGCGGGCAGTTGAAGTGTGCGGCGTAGGTTGCTTGATAGTCCGGCGCAGCATGTTCGAAGCGCGCGGCGATCAACGGCAGCGGGTGACCGAGCAGGTCGTCGCAGGTGACTTTCAATGACACCAGGCAGAACTCGGCATTGAACACCGCCATTGCCGGGCTCTCCCGGTAGTCGGCGGCGACGAACCAGATGCGTTCGCCGTCGTCCTCCAGGCTCAGCTCGAAAAGTGTTCCCAACAGCGCCGGAAAACGTATCGCCAGACGCAAAGCGTCACCGAAGGTGGCACTGGTGAGCAGCGCATAACCGAGCATCCCGTAGCAGGAAACATGCATGCGCCGACCCAGCTCCAGGCCGATGTCACGCTTGAGCGCGACCGCGTTGGCGCAGACCTGCATTTCCTGGTTGGTGGTGATGCGCGTGTCGGCACGGTTCAAGTCCGCTGCGCTGATACCGCTGCCCGCGAGCAAGGCGTCGCTGGACAGGCCTTCGGCCTTGAAGGCGTTGAGCACCAGAGAGACAGCGTTGAGGGTGGTGAGGTGGGAGTGCAGCATGAGCGGCTTCCAGCCTTGGGATGGCTGGAACGCAGCAAATTACATGCCGAGCACTTGTAGGAGCCGGCTTGCTGGCGATCCAGTCGACGCGGTTTTCCTGGCACACCGCGTTGCATGAATCGCCAGCAAGCCGGCTCCTACAAGGTCAGGTGAGTTCGCCGCAGAGGTCGAGTTCGACGAGGCGGCGCACTTCAGTGGTGTCCAGACCAGCACCCAGCAACCCATGCAACTTGCCGAACGCTGCCTCACGGGTCATGCCGCCACCGGACAATACACCGACACCACGCAAGCGGCTGCCGGCCTCGTAAACGTCCAACTCAACGCCACCTTCATGGCACTGCGTCACTGCAACTACCACCACGCCGTTGTCCCGTGCCCGCGAAAGCGCAGCGAGAAACTCGGGGTTGTCGCTCGGCCCGGTGCCGCTGCCGTAGCACTCCAGCACCAGGCCCTGAATGCCGCTGTTCAGCACGCCATCCAGTTGCTCGGCGCCAATGCCGGGGAACAGCGGCAATACAGCGACTTTCGCCAGTTGCTTGCTCTGGTTGTAGTTCAACGCTGCGGGCAGTGACGGGGCCTTCGCTCCGCCGCCTTGACGCTCCAGGCGCTTGAACGGATGCCGACCAAAACTGCGCACCTTCGCGCAGCGGGTTGGCGCCAGCAGCTCGCCGTGGAAGTACAGATGCACACCCGGCGCCAGACCTTGGCCCAAAGCAACCAGGGCACCGCCGAGGTTTTCCCAGGCATCGCTGTCGGTCACGCCGGCCGGCAACATCGAACCGGTGAAGCACACCCGCGCATTCAGACCAAGCAATTGAAAGCTCATGGCCGCCGCGCTGTAGGCGAGGGTGTCGGTGCCGTGCAGGATCAACACGCTGTCGCAGCCCTGAACGTCGACGGCATCGACCACTGCTTCACGCAGTTGCTGCCAATAGGTCGGGGACATGTTGGCGCTGTCGATCAGCGGCGACATCTCGCGAAAGCGCCACTGCGGCACCACCAGCTCAGGCTGGCTGTGCAGGTATTCACGCATCCGCGCTTCAAAACCGGAGGCCGGAGCCAGGCCGTGTTCGCTGGCTTGCATGCCGATGGTGCCGCCGGTGTAGAGCACCATGACGTGCTGGGCGGCAGGGTAGGTCGAGGAATTCATGGAGATGCTCCGAGAACGATGAGTTCCTCTGTGGGAGTGAGCCTGCTCGCGATAGCGGTCTATCAGCCAGCATTAATGTCGCCTGACACGCCCTCATCGCGAGCGGGCTCACTCCTACAGGGTTTTTCGCACTTTAACCGATCAGCGTTGCGCTGCGGGTATGCCTTGCGCTTCAGCTTCAGCCTTGGTGGCAGCAGCTGGCGGGTTGGCTGGCCAGGCGTTCAGGTCCAGGTCCAGGTCCGGGAACTTGCTCGAATCGAACACTGGGGTCTTGATGCCGGCAGCGCGCTGGTCATCGTAGTCACGCAGGATGCGCATGCCGACCTTGAACAGCAGGAACAGCGCGATCAGGTTGACGAACGCGAGCAGGGTCATGGTGATGTCGGCAAACGCGAACACCGTGCCGAGGTTCTCGATCGCACCCCAGAAAATCAACACCAGTACCAGCGCGCGGTAGCCGATCAGCGCCTTGCGGTTTTCACCGATCAGGAAGCGCAGGTTGCTCTCGCCCAGGTAGTAGTTGTAGAGAATCGAGGTGAACACGAACAGCGCCAGTGCCACGGAGATGAACATCCGGCCCCAGTCACCGACCACGGCGGCCAGAGAGTTCTGGGTCAGGGCAATGCCGTCGCCTTCGAAGCCCGGGGTGTAGAAACCCGAGAGCAGGATCAGCAACGCGGTGCAGGTGCAGATTACAAAGGTATCGAGGAACACGCTGAACGCCTGAACCACGCCTTGTGACACCGGGTGTTCAACCGACGCCACGGCCGCTACGTTCGGTGCACTGCCCAGGCCTGCTTCGTTGGCGAACACGCCACGCTTCACGCCCATGACGATCGCGCTGCCGATCAGGCCGCCGAACGCCTGGTCCAGACCGAACGCGCTTTTGACGATGGTCATCAGCATCGCCGGTACGTGGTCGAATTGCAGCACGATCACGTAGATGGTCACGCCGATGTACACCAGGGTTTTCACCGGCACCAGCAGGTCAGCGACCTTGGCGATGCGCTTGATCCCGCCGATGAACACCAGGCCCAGCAACACCGCCAGGGCCAGACCGGTCCAGGTGGTGTCGAAGCCGAACGCGTTGTTCAGCGAGTGAGTCACGGCGTGGGATTGCAGGCCGTTGAAGGCAAACCCGAAGGTGATCAGCAGCAGGAACGCCATGATCATGCCCAACCAGCGTTTCTGCAGACCGTGCTGGATGTAATAGGACGGGCCGCCACGGTAAGTGCCGTCGGCGTCGGCGCGTTTGTAGAGCTGGCCGAGGGAGCATTCGAAGAAGCTGCTGGACATGCCGACCAGTGCGGTCACCCACATCCAGAACACCGCACCTGGCCCGCCGAGGGTCACGGCAATGCCGACACCGGCGATGTTGCCCGCACCGACGCGGCCGGCGAGGCTGAGCATCAGGGCCTGGAAGGAGCTGAGTTGACCGGCGCTGCTTTTGAGGCTGTCGCGGAACACCGCGAACATGTGGAAGAAGTGACGCAATTGAACGAAACGCGAGCGGATCGTGAAGTAGCTACCGAGCCCGACAATGAGCACGATCAGTACTTTCCCTGAGAGGAAGTCGTTAATGACTTCGAGCATGGATTATTCCTCGCTGTTTTTTTTGTGTAGGCAAATGCTGGACGGTCGGAAACATCGCGTTACACCGCTGTGCGCACGGCACAACAGGCGAGGCGAAGGTTCGTCCCGATTTCATATTGCGGGTTTGTTATTAGTTCGGGTTTCGCATGGGTTTGGGCCTCGTTACCGACGACCGCTCACGCGAAGAGGGGCGGCACTATACCGATGACAGTACCGTCCGTCTGCACGATTGTGGTGCATCCAGTGAAACGAAGCCTTTGAAACACCCGACGTTACCGGCGCCGGGCTCTTGTAGGAGCGAGCCTGCTCGCGAAAAACGCAAGGACACCACAGGGCATCAGATGAACCGCGTTATCGTTAACGATCTTCGCGAGCAGGCTCGCTCCTACAAATTCTGAGTTGTTGCAAAAGAGTTAAAAAAAAGGGCCTGGGGAGTAAATCCCCAAGCCCTCAAAAGGTGAGAGGTGTCTAGTCCCTCGACCTGGTGAGCGGTGCTACAAGTAACGCGTCGGTTCAGGCTTTAAGCGGAACCAGACGCGGAGCAATCATGTTTTCCGGGCGCAGGATGTCGGCGAGCATTTCTTCGTCGAGCAAGCCTTCTTCGCGCACCAGTTCCAGCACGCCGCGGCCGCTTTCAAGGGCGATACGGGCGATGCGGGTGGCGTTTTTGTAGCCGATGTACGGGTTCAGTGCGGTGACCAGCCCGATCGAGTGTTCGACCAGTTCACGGCAGCGCGCTTCGTTGGCAGTGATGCCGACGATGCAGTGCTCGCGCAGCATGTCCATGGCGCGTTGCAGCAGGCGGATCGAGTCGAGGATCTTGAAAGCGATCAGCGGCTCCATCACGTTCAGTTGCAGTTGGCCGCCTTCGGCTGCCATGGTCAGCGCCAGATCGTTACCGATGACCTGGAACGCAACCTGGTTCACGGCTTCCGGGATCACCGGGTTGACCTTGCCTGGCATGATCGAGCTGCCTGGCTGACGCGCCGGCAGGTTGATCTCGTTGATGCCGGTGCGTGGGCCGCTGGACAGCAGGCGCAGGTCGTTGCAGATCTTCGACAGCTTGACCGCGGTACGCTTGAGCATGCCGGAGAACAGCACGAAGGCGCCCATGTCGGAGGTGGCTTCGATCAGGTCGGCGGCTGGTACCAGCGGTTGACCGCTGATCAGCGCCAGACGCTGTACGGCCAGAGCCTGATAGCGCGGGTCGGCGTTGATGCCGGTGCCGATCGCGGTGCCGCCCAGGTTCACTTCGGTCAGCAGTTCCGGGGCCAGCGTCTTCAGACGGGCCAGGTCTTCGCCCATCGTGGTGGCGAAAGCACGGAACTCTTGACCCAGGGTCATCGGCACGGCGTCTTGCAGCTGGGTACGACCCATCTTCAGGACGTGGTTGAATTCTTGACCCTTGGCCGCGAACGCCTGAATCAGGCTGTCGAGGCTGGCCAGCAGAGCGTCGTGACCCAGCAGCAGACCCAGGCGGATCGCGGTCGGGTAGGCGTCGTTGGTCGACTGCGCCATGTTCACGTCGTCGTTCGGGTGCAGGTACTGGTATTCGCCTTTCTGGTGACCCATGGCCTCCAGCGCGATGTTGGCGATGACTTCGTTGGCATTCATGTTGGTCGAAGTGCCAGCGCCGCCTTGAATCATGTCCACCACGAACTCTTCGTGGAAGTCGCCGCGGATCAAACGTGCACAGGCTTCGCTGATGGCAGCGTGCTTGGCTTCGCTCAGGTGACCCAACTCACGGTTGGCGTCAGCAGCGGCCTGTTTAACCATGGCCAGGCCGACAACCAGTTTCGGGTAGTGCGAAATCGGAACGCCCGAAAGGCGGAAGTTATTCACCGCTCGCAGGGTCTGGATACCGTAATACGCTTGAGCCGGTACTTCGAGAGCGCCAAGCAGGTCATTTTCTGTGCGGAATGATGCAGCGGAGGACATGATAGAAATCATCTCAATATGGACCCGGTCTGTGCCGGAACACCGCAAATGCTAGGCTTGTAGAGAATTTTCGGCCAATGCTGTTAAACACTGGCCTATGCATATTCGGCATAATGCCCGTGTGACGCCGTGTCTGCGGCGAACGTGTGACCTAAATTGGTGCGTGTCCGGGAGGACTTGATGAATCTGGAAAGCAAATGGCTTGAGGACTTTAGTGCTCTGGCCGCCACCCGCAGCTTCTCCCAGGCTGCCGAACGCCGCTTCGTGACGCAGCCGGCGTTCAGCCGACGGATCCGCAGCCTTGAGGCCGCGCTGGGGCTGCAACTGGTCAATCGTTCGCGCACGCCGATCGAGCTGACGGCGGCGGGGCAGTTGTTCCTCGTCACCGCGCGGACCGTGGTCGAACAGCTCGGCGAAGTGCTGCGCCATCTTCATCACCTGGAAGGCGGGCAGGGCGAAGTGATGCAAGTCGCGGCGGCTCACTCGTTGGCTTTGGGTTTCTTTCCGCGCTGGATCGCGCAATTGCGTAATGAAGGGCTGAACATCGCCACGCGGTTGGTGGCGACCAACGTTGGCGACGCGGTGCATGCCTTGCGCGAAGGCGGTTGCGATTTGATGTTGGCCTTCTACGACCCGGACGCCGCGATGCAGATGGACCCGGAAATTTTCCCGTCGCTGCACCTTGGACACACGGAAATGTTGCCGGTGTGCGCAGCAGATGCCGACGGCAAGCCGCTGTTCGATCTGGAAGGCGAAGCCAGCGTTCCGTTGCTCGCCTACAGCGCCGGCGCCTTTCTCGGCCGTTCGGTGAACGGCTTGCTGCGCCAGCGTGCGCTGCGGTTTACCACGGTGTATGAAACCGCTATGGCCGACAGCCTGAAAAGCATGGCGCTGGAAGGGTTGGGCATCGCCTGGGTGCCGCAACTGAGTGTGCGTGCCGAACTGGCGCGCGGTGAGCTGGTGGTCTGCGGTGGCCCGCAATGGCATGTGCCGCTGGAAATTCGCCTGTACCGCTGCGCACTGGTGCGCAAGGCCAACGTGCGGTTGTTGTGGCGCAAACTCGAAGGCGGCGCCGCCCAGACCCCCACCGGACTGTAGGAGCCGGCTTGCCGGCGATCCAGACAACGCGGTGTGTCAGTAAAAACCGCGTCGCATTGATCGCCAGCAAGCTGGCTCCTACAAGGGATTGGGGATTGACCTTCGAGTCAATAAAACCGGGGTTTTGCGCTGTATGACAGATGGTCGCATCGGGGGCTGTTTATCTGCTTCATTGAGGTATACTGCGCGGCCTTCGGCCGGTTCGTCCGGCCATTTTTCGTACAATCAAGCCACGCATTTTGCGTGGCTTGTTGTTTTTTGACGCGCCTGCGGGCGCCCAGAGAGAAGAGGCACGACGATGAGTGCACTGGTTGGCGTGATCATGGGCTCCAAGTCCGATTGGTCCACCCTTAGCCACACCGCCGATATGCTGGAAAAGCTCGGCATCCCTTACGAGGTGAAAGTGGTCTCTGCCCACCGCACCCCGGACCTGCTGTTCCAGTACGCCGAAGAGGCCGAGGCGCGTGGCATCGAGGTGATCATCGCCGGTGCCGGTGGCGCGGCCCACTTGCCAGGCATGTGTGCGGCCAAGACCCACCTGCCGGTGCTGGGCGTGCCGGTGCAGTCGGCGATGCTCTCGGGCGTCGATTCGCTGCTGTCTATCGTGCAAATGCCAGCAGGCATTCCGGTTGCCACTTTGGCCATCGGCAAGGCCGGCGCGATCAACGCCGCGCTGCTGTCGGCGAGCATCCTCGGCGCCAAGCACCCGCAGTTCCACGAAGTGCTGAAGACTTTCCGCGCTGAGCAGACAGACAGCGTCCTGGACAATCCAGACCCACGCATCGCCTGAGGTTGTTGACGATGAAGATCGGTGTAATCGGTGGCGGCCAGTTGGGTCGCATGTTGGCGCTGGCGGGCACTCCGCTGGGCATGAATTTCGCTTTCCTGGACCCCGCGCCGGATGCTTGCGCAGCCGCGTTGGGCGAACACCTGCGGGCCGATTACGGCGATCAGGATCACCTGCGCCAACTGGCCGATGAAGTCGATCTGGTGACCTTCGAGTTCGAGAGCGTCCCGGCTGAAACCGTGGCGTTCCTGTCGCAATTCGTTCCGGTCTACCCGAGCGCCGAAGCCCTGCGCATCGCCCGTGACCGCTGGTTCGAGAAGAGCATGTTCAAGGACCTGGGGATTCCGACCCCGGCGTTCGCCGACATCCAGTCGCAAGCCGATCTGGACGCCGCCGTGGCCTCCATCGGTCTGCCGGCCGTGCTGAAAACCCGCACTCTGGGTTACGACGGCAAGGGCCAGAAAGTCCTGCGCACCGCTGAAGACGTGGTGGGTACCTTCGCTGAGCTGGGCAGCGTTGCCTGCCTGCTGGAAGGCTTCGTGCCGTTCACCGGCGAAGTGTCGCTGATCGCCGTGCGCGCCCGCGATGGCGAAACGAAGTTCTACCCGCTGGTTCACAACACCCACGACAGCGGCATCCTCAAGCTGTCCGTGGCCAGCACCGACCACCCGCTGCAAGCCTTGGCCGAAGATTACTCCAGCCGTGTGCTCAAGCAGTTGAACTACGTTGGCGTGATGGCGTTCGAGTTCTTTGAAGTCGACGGTGGCCTCAAGGCCAACGAGATCGCCCCGCGCGTGCACAACTCCGGGCACTGGACCACTGAAGGCGCCGAGTGCAGCCAGTTCGAAAACCACCTGCGCGCCGTAGCCGGCCTGCCGTTGGGTTCGACCGCCAAGGTCGGCGAGAGCGCGATGCTCAACTTCATCGGTAAAGTGCCGGACACCGAGAAGGTCCTGGCCATCGCCGATTGCCATCTGCATCACTACGGCAAGGCGTTCAAGGTCGGCCGCAAGGTCGGTCACGCCAACCTGCGTTGCGCGGACCGCGAGACGCTGGCGGCACAGATCCTCAAGGTCGAAGCCCTCATCGCCGAATAAATAGTTTCATGTGGCAGCGGCGGAACCATTCAGGGGCCGCCGTTCTCTCATGGCAGGATGCCAAAGTCTGACTAGGCTTTCGCATAGCCATTCAATCAGAGGGAAATGCCATGGGAATTATCGGAACCATCTTTATCGGCTTGATCGTTGGCCTGCTGGCGCGGTTCCTGAAACCGGGCGATGACAGCATGGGCTGGATCATGACCATCCTGCTCGGTATCGGCGGTTCGCTGGCGGCCACTTACGGCGGTCAGGCCCTGGGCATCTACCAGGCCGGTCAAGGCGCGGGCTTCATCGGTGCGCTGGTCGGTGCCGTGGTGTTGCTGGTGATCTACGGCTTGATCAAAAAGAACTGATTCAGGCGACAAAGTCCTCTCGGCTGCGCAGTCCGAGAGGACTAGAATGCTCGGCGACTTATCGTCCTTCCTTTACCGAGCACCTCCATGCGCCGTCTTCTATTGACTGTCCTTTTACTGGGTTCGGGCCTTGCCCATGCCGGCGAACTGCCGGAAACCGACTGGCTCGAACTGATGCCCAAGTCGGACCAGAAAGCCCTCGAGGCCATGCCCGAAATCGATCACAACTCCCCCGAAGCCAATGGCACCTTTACCGAAAAGGGTGGCATGAAGCAGAGCAAGGGCTTGCCGGCGGTGATGTACTCGACCAAGACCGTGGCGTCGATGAACGACAAGAACATCCGCATCGGCGGTTATCCGGTGCCGCTGGAGTCTGACGCCAAGGGCCGCAGCACGCTGTTCTTCCTCGTACCGTATCCGGGCGCCTGCATCCACGTGCCGCCACCGCCGCCTAACCAGTTGGTGCTGGTGCGTTATCCGAAAGGGTTGAAGCTCAATGATATCTACACGCCGCTGTGGGTGACCGGCACGTTGAAGATCGAGAAGGTCAACAACGACCTGGCTGATGCAGCGTATGCGCTGGATGCGGCGCAAGTGCGGGTGGTAAAGGAATCGGATTTGTAGGCGGTCAAAACTGTGGGAGCGAGCCTGCTCGCGAAAGCGGTGTGTCAGTTAACATCAATGGTGTCTGACACGACGCATTCGCGAGCAGGCTCGCTCCCACATTTGGTTTTGCGGTGTTGCTTATAGCGGTGCGCTGGCGATGCTTACGCCGAGGGTATGACTCGCACCCGGTGCCAACGTCACCACATCATCCATTACATTCGCCGTCTCGATGCACAGCATCCGTTGCCAGCCATCATCGGCCATGTCGCTGAACGCCGCCGCGCGATCAATCCACGGGTTCCAGATCACCGCCGAGCGTGAACCGCTGCTGGTCAGCTCGATACGCCGTTCCCAGGCCGGGTCGACAATGCTCAGCTTCGCCGGGGTATTGAGGTAGATGCGATCGGTCTCGCCGGCAAAACGCAGGTCGCTGGTCTGAGTCTTGGTTTTCCAGTCTTCCAGCGTCTCGATGTACTTCAAGCCATCCAGCCCATCAACATGCACATTGCGCACATCGCTGACCGCGAAATAGCTGTGCAGCGCCTGGCTGATCGTGACTTTTTCCGAGCCCTGGTTGTGGCTGGTCAGGCTGATGTGCAGTTGCTCATCCAGACGAATGCTCAACTTCAAATCCACCTGATGCGGCCAGCCGGGGAAGCCGCCATCGGGGTAGGGCAGGACGAATTCAACCTTCAGGCTTTCACCTTCGGTTTCGATGCCGCCCAGTTCCCAGTCCATCGCCCGTACAAAACCGTGGGCACTCGGCGGTTCGTTGCTGACGCGCATCGCCTGAACGCTTTGCGGGTTGCGCGCAAGGTTGCCGAACCATGGCCAGCACACCGGCACGCCGGCGCGGATGTTCTTGCCGGTCTTGAACACAGCCTCATCGTTGAGCCAGATCAGCGGCGGTTGGCCGGCCAATTGATAACTGAGGATGTGCGCACCTTGCTGGGCGACCAGCAATTCGGCCTGACCGTGGCGGATGCGCCAGCAGTTCAGTTCATCCAGCTTCACGGCTTCAACGTTGGGCGTGCTCATGGGGCAATTCTCGATCAGGAACAATGACTGCAATGGACCGCAAAACGCTCGCCGTGTTTAACGTGCGCGTGGCGGAACCGAACGAGTGCGACCGCTGCCGTCGATGGCCACGAACACAAACACGGCTTCAGTCACTTTACGCCACTCGCTGGACAGTGGGTCGTCGCTCCAGACCTCGACCATCATCTGAATCGAGCTGCGGCCGATTTCCAGCGCCTGGGTATAGAAGGAGAGCTGAGCGCCCACCGCCACCGGAACCAGGAACGCCATACGGTCGATCGCCACGGTCGCCACGCGTCCGCCCGCGACTTTGCTGGCCATTGCGGTGCCGGCCAAATCCATCTGCGCCACCAGCCAGCCGCCGAAAATATCGCCGAAACCGTTGGTTTCACGCGGAAGCGCGGTGATTTGCAGGGCCAGGTCGCCTTGCGGGATTGGATCTTCTTGTTCGAGCTCTATCATTCCGGGGGTGCCTCTGACCCGTGACTCTTCATTGGTACTTCAGGTGAATAGCCGTCTCAGAAAAAACGATTCAGCCCCGAACATACTACGTTCGTCACGTTTTTCGTAAGGCGCCTAAAGGGAAACTCTGCGAAATCGACTGGTAGGCCAGCAGCGTCTTCGCACAGCAACCCTTTCAAACTGTTGCAAGATCCCGAGTATATCGGTCGGTAGACTCCGAGACGACCGTCCGGTTCTCATTTTGACCGTCAAATACGCACCTCTATGTGCTTTTTCGAACAATTTGCTATCGTGCCGGACCTGCCCAAGCCTCCGCCAGCGTTGTTGAGGTTGCAGATCCGACTATAAGAGAAGCCTTGCCATGACCACAGCGCCCTCGAGCATCGCGCAGCCGACCCAGCCCGCACGTCCGTTGACCCGCAATGACTACAAGACTTTATCGCTGTCCGCCCTTGGCGGTGCGCTGGAGTTCTACGACTTCATCATCTTCGTGTTTTTCGCCACGGTGGTCGGCAAGCTGTTCTTCCCGGCCGACATGCCCGAGTGGCTGCGCCTGATGCAGACCTTCGGCATCTTCGCCGCCGGTTACCTGGCGCGTCCGCTGGGCGGCATTGTGATGGCGCACTTCGGCGACCTGCTGGGTCGCAAGAAGATGTTCACCCTGAGTATTTTCATGATGGCGGTGCCGACCCTGATCATGGGTTTGCTGCCAACGTACGCGCAAATCGGCATGTGGGCACCGATCCTGTTGCTGCTGATGCGCGTGATTCAGGGCGCAGCGATTGGCGGTGAAGTGCCCGGCGCGTGGGTCTTCGTTTCCGAACACGTGCCGCAGCGGCACATCGGCTACGCCTGCGGCACCCTGACGAGCGGTCTGACGGCGGGGATCCTTCTGGGTTCGCTGGTCGCCACCGCGATCAACAGCATTTACACCCCGGTGGAAGTGTCCGATTACGCCTGGCGGATCCCGTTCCTGCTCGGTGGCGTGTTTGGCCTGTTCTCGGTTTACCTGCGCCGCTGGCTGCACGAAACCCCTGTTTTCGCTGAGCTGCAACTGCGCAAGGCCCTGGCCGAAGAAGTGCCGCTGCGTGCCGTATTGCGCGACCATCGCGGCGCGATCGCGATTTCCATGCTGCTGACCTGGTTGCTGTCCGCCGGCATCATCGTGGTCATCCTGATGACCCCGACCGTGCTGCAGACGGTTTACCACTTCGCACCGACCACCGCGTTGCAGGCCAACAGCCTGGCGATTGTGTTCCTGAGCCTGGGTTGTGTGGCTTCCGGCGCATTGGCTGACCGCTTCGGCGCGGGCCGGGTGTTCGTGTTCGGCAGTGCCGCGCTGCTGATCAGTTCGTGGACCTTCTATCACAGCCTGTTCAACCACCCGGACTGGCTGTTCCCGATGTATTCCCTGACCGGTCTGTTGGTCGGCACCATTGGTGCGGTGCCGTACGTGATGGTCAAAGCCTTTCCAGCAGTGGTGCGCTTCAGCGGGCTGTCGTTCTCCTACAACCTGGCCTATGCGATTTTCGGTGGCCTGACGCCGATGGTGGTGACGTTGCTGCTGAAGGAAAGCCCGATGGGGCCTGCGTATTACGTGGCGATCATTTGTGGCGTCGGGATTGTGGTTGGCGGTTATCTCTGGAAGAAGGGTCGCTAGTACAGGCCCCATCGCCGGCAAGCCGGCTCCTACAGTTGATCGTTGTCGTTACACAACCCTTGTAGGAGCCGGCTTGCCGGCGATGAACGATAACGCGGAATCACTTTGAAACACGGAATACTGGCCTTTCATCCAATTGTCATATTTCAGCCATAGAGTGTTCACACGGCCTGCTGATACTTGGCCCCGACTAACACACTCTATCTGCTAGGAGTAAGGCATGAAACTGAAGCGTTTGATGGCGGCAATGACTTTTGTCGCTGCTGGCGTTGCGACTGCCAACGCGTTCGCCGCTGTTGACCCTGCTATCCCGAGCTACACCAAGACCACTGGTGTGTCGGGCAACCTGTCCAGCGTCGGCTCCGATACCCTGGCCAACCTCATGACCCTGTGGGCTGAGAACTACAAAAAAGAATACCCGAACGTAAACATCCAGATTCAGGCCGCTGGCTCCGCCACTGCGCCACCTGCGCTGACTGAAGGCACCTCCAACCTGGGCCCGATGAGCCGCAAGATGAAGGACACCGAACTGGCTGCCTTCGAGCAGAAGTACGGCTACAAGCCAACCGCTATCCCGGTTGCCGTGGACGCCCTGGCCGTCTTCGTTCACAAAGACAACCCTATCCAGCACCTGACCATGGAACAAGTCGACGCGATCTTCTCGTCCACTCGTCTGTGCGGCGCTAAAACCGACGTGAAAACCTGGGGTGACCTGGGTGTGACCGGCGACCTGGCCAACAAGCCGGTTCAACTGTTCGGTCGTAACTCGGTATCCGGCACCTACGGCTACTTCAAAGAAGAAGCCCTGTGCAAAGGCGACTACAAGCCAAACGTCAACGAACAACCAGGTTCGGCTTCGGTCGTGCAGTCGATCAGCTCCTCGCTGAACGGCATCGGTTACTCGGGCATCGGCTACAAGACCGCTAGCGTGAAGACTGTGGCCCTGGCCAAGAAAGGCAGCCAGGACTTCATCGAAGACACCGAAGAAAACGCCCTGAACGGCAAATACCCGCTGTCGCGTTTCCTCTACGTTTACGTCAACAAAGCCCCGAACAAGCCTCTGGCCCCGCTGGAAGCCGAGTTCGTGAAACTGGTTCTGTCCAAACAGGGCCAGGAAGTTGTAGTGAAAGACGGCTACATCCCACTGCCGGCCAAAGTTGCTGCAAAAGCACTGGCTGACCTGGGTCTTGCGGAAGGCGGCGCTGAAGTCGCAAAAAAGTAAAACCTTAGGTCCGGGTTGATCCCGGACCTGTAGGAGCAAAGCTTGCTCGCGAACGCGGTGGGTCAGTCGACATTGATACTGAATGTGACGCCCATTCGCGGGCAAGCCTCGCTCCTACAAGGCTCAGGGTTGCCATTTCCGGCGACCCGGCCTCCCCAAATTTTTGATCCACTGCCAGTTCCCGCTGGCGGCGGATTTGTTGCGTCACTGCATTGTCATCTTTCTGTCATACAGGATCGCTAGGGTGTGCGCATGAATGATCTGGCCAATTCCACCATGACTACAAATCCCCCCAAGCGAATTGATTTCAATACGCCTGAGTTGCAACGCAAGCGCCGCATCCGCGCGCTCAAAGATCGCCTGACCCGCTGGTACGTCCTCGTTGGCGGCCTTGCCGTTCTCGGCGCGATCACGCTGATCTTCTTCTTCCTTGCCTATGTCGTCCTGCCCCTGTTCCAGGGTGCCGACCTGACCGCCAAGGAATCCATCACGCCCGCCTGGATGCAGGACGCCGGCAAGCCGTTGATGATCTCCCTGGAAGAGCAGAACCAGGTCGCCATGCGGGTTTCCGACAAAGGGCAGGCACTGTTTTTCGACATCGACAGTGGCGCTGAACTCAAGCGCGTCGATCTGCCGGTTCCGGCCGGCGCTACCGTGACCTCCATCGGCGAAGACCAACCGGGCCATCCATTGGTGGCGGTTGGCTTCTCCAATGGCCAGGCGCTGGTGTTCCGTCACACCTATAAAGTCAGCTACCCGGACGGCAAGAAGACCATCTCGCCGGCCGTCGAATATCCATACGGCGAAACCCCGATTGCGCTGAACGAGGCGGGCGGTGCGCTGGAGCATGTCAGCCTCAATGCCACCGATTCGACCCTGATGCTGGTCGGTTCCACCGGTTCGCAACTCAATGTCCTGTCGCTGACCAGCGAAGAGAACATGATGACCGGCGAAATCACCAACGAGCAGAAACGCATTGATCTGCCGCAGATGACCGAGCCGGTGAAGAACATCTTCGTCGACCCGCGTCAGCAGTGGCTGTATGTGATTAACGGTCGTGCGCAAGCCGACGTGTTCAGCCTGCGCGACAAGAGCCTCAACGGTCGCTACAAGCTGCTCGAAAACGGCGAAGCCGAGATCACCGCCAGCACCCAACTGGTGGGCGGTATCTCGCTGATCCTCGGCGACTCCAAAGGTGGCCTGGCCCAGTGGTTCATGGCTCGCGACCCGGATGGCGAACTGCGCCTGAAGCAGATCCGCACCTTCCAGATGGGCACCACGCCAATCGTTGAAATCACTGCCGAAGAGCGTCGCAAAGGCTTCATCGCCCTCGACGCATCCGGCAAGCTCGGCGTATTCCACAGCACCGCGCACCGCACCTTGCTGGTGGATCAGGTCGTGGAAGGCCAGGGCCTGTTCGGTCTGTCGCCACGGGCCAACCGCGTGATCGTGGAAGCCGGCGGCAAGATTCAACCGCTGCTGCTCGACAACCCGCACCCGGAAGTGTCGTGGAGCGCGCTGTGGAGCAAGGTCTGGTACGAGAACTACGACGAGCCTAAATACGTCTGGCAATCGACCGCCGCCAACACCGATTTCGAACCGAAGCTGAGTTTGTCTCCGCTGACCTTCGGCACCCTGAAAGCCGCGTTCTACGCCATGCTGCTGGCCGCGCCACTGGCCGTCGCTGCGGCGATCTACACCGCGTACTTCATGGCCCCGGGCATGCGCCGCAAGGTCAAGCCGGTGATCGAGCTGATGGAAGCGATGCCGACGGTGATCCTCGGTTTCTTCGCCGGTCTGTTCCTCGCACCGTATGTAGAAGGGCATTTGCCGGGCATCTTCAGCCTGCTGATGCTCTTGCCGATCGGCATTCTGGTGGCCGGCTTCGTCTTCAGCCGCCTGCCTGAATCGATCCGCCTGAAAGTGCCGGACGGTTGGGAAAGCGCGATTCTGATCCCGGTGATCCTGTTCGTGGGCTGGCTCTCGCTGTACATGAGCCCGTTCATGGAGAACTGGTTCTTCGGCGGCGACATGCGCATGTGGATCTCCCACGACCTGGGCATCACCTACGACCAGCGCAACGCACTGGTGGTCGGGCTGGCCATGGGCTTCGCGGTGATCCCGAACATCTACTCCATCGCCGAAGACGCCGTGTTCAGCGTGCCGCGTGGCCTGACCCTCGGTTCCCTGGCCCTCGGTGCCACGCCGTGGCAGACCATGACCCGCGTGGTAATCCTCACCGCCAGCCCGGGCATCTTCTCGGCGCTGATGATCGGCATGGGCCGCGCGGTCGGTGAAACCATGATCGTGCTGATGGCCACCGGTAACACCCCGGTCATGGAAATGAACCTGTTCGAAGGTCTGCGAACGCTGGCCGCCAACGTCGCAGTGGAAATGCCCGAATCGGAAGTCGGCGGCAGCCACTACCGCGTGCTGTTCCTCTCGGCGCTGGTGCTGCTGTTGTTCACCTTCGTCATGAACACCCTCGCAGAACTGATTCGTCAGCGTCTGCGCAAGAAATACTCGTCGCTTTAAGAAAGGTAGAAGTCTGTGAAACAGAACTCCCTGAATGGATGGTTCAAGAGCGGCGCCCCCGGCGTCTGGATCAGCGGTGGCGCGGTGTCCATCGCGGTCATCATGACCATTGGCCTGCTGGCGGTGATTGCCGTGCGCGGTCTGGGTCACTTCTGGCCGGCGGATTTGATTCACGCCAGCTACGACGTGCCGGGCCAGGCCAATCACCTGGTCATCGGCGAAGTGGTACAGAAAGAAGAAGTGCCGCGTGCGCGCCTGAAAAGCGCCGGGCTGCCGGTGCCTGACGAAGGCCCGGAGTTCATGACCCGCGAGCTGATCAAGGTCGGCAACCGTGACTTGAACGGCAACGACTTCACCTGGATCGTCGGCGAGTGGCTGACCAACCAGAAGACGCCACCTGAGCTGATGGCCATCGAGCGTCGTGAGTGGGGCAACTTCTACGGCTACCTGGTCAACGTCAAACAGGATGGCAAGGTCATCGCCGAAGGCGAAGCCGCGTGGCCTGAGTTGCAGGCCCGTGTGGCCCGCGTCAACCAGCTCGCCTCTCAGCTCAAGACCCTGGAAAAAGTCGACATCGGCGCGATCAACTCAGGCCTCGAACGCATCCGTCTGCACGGTCGCAAACTGGAACTGGCCGGTAAGCTCGATGCCACCGCGCAAGCGGACATGGAATCCGAGCGCGCCGAGCTGAACGCACGTTATCAGGACATCGAAGCACGCCTGAACGACCTGCACGCCCAGTTCAATCGCGACAGCCTGACGGCCCGCGACGCCAACGGCAAAGAGATTGAAATCGGCATCGGCAAAGTGGTTCACGCCTATCAGCCGAACGCCATGGGCACGATGACCAAGATCGGTTTCTACTTCAGCAAGGTCTGGGAATTCCTCAGCGACGACCCGCGTGAAGCGAACACCGAGGGCGGGATTTTCCCGGCCATCTTCGGCACCGTGATGATGACCCTGATCATGGCGATGATCGTGACCCCGTTCGGCGTACTGGCGGCGGTTTACCTGCGTGAATACGCCAAGCAGAACACGCTGACGCGGATTATCCGCATCGCCGTGAACAACCTGGCGGGCGTTCCGGCGATCGTTTATGGCGTGTTCGGTCTGGGCTTCTTCGTTTACGTGCTGGGCGGCTCGGTCGACCGGTTGTTCTTCCCAGAAGCGCTGCCGGCACCGACCTTCGGTACGCCGGGTCTGCTCTGGGCTTCGTTGACCCTGGCGCTGCTGGCGGTGCCGGTGGTGATCGTAGCCACCGAAGAAGGCCTGGCGCGGATTCCTCGCACCGTGCGTGAAGGCTCGTTGGCCCTCGGCGCGACCAAGGCGGAAACCCTGTGGAAGATCGTGCTGCCGATGGCCAGCCCGGCAATGATGACTGGCATGATCCTCGCCGTGGCTCGCGCCGCCGGTGAAGTGGCGCCGCTGATGCTGGTGGGTGTGGTGAAACTGGCGCCGTCGCTGCCGCTGGATGGCAACTACCCGTACCTGCACCTTGACCAGAAGATCATGCACTTGGGCTTCCATATTTATGACGTCGGCTTCCAGAGCCCGAACGTCGAAGCCGCACGACCGCTGGTGTACGCCACCGCGTTGCTGCTGGTGCTGGTGATCGCGACATTGAACCTGTCGGCCGTTTATATCCGTAACCACCTGCGCGAGAAATACAAAGCGCTGGATAGCTAATCAACTGTAGGAGCCGGCTTGCTGGCGATGGCATCACCGCGGTGAGACTGCGGGACCGAGTTGCCTGCATCGCCAGCAAGCCGGCTCCTACAAAAGAATTGTGTAACCGCAGGCCCGGCCTGCGGCCCCGAACCGAATTTGTCAGCACAGGGAGCTTCCCATGCAGCACGAAACACATACCCACGGCATCAACATGTCTGCCCTGGGCCGCGACAAACAGAGCCTGAGCCTTGCGCAGGAAACCGTGGCCATTGAAGTGCCGGGCCTGAGCCTGTTCTACGGCGACAAACAAGCGCTGTACGACGTCAGCATGAACATTCCGAAACAGCGCGTGACCGCCTTCATCGGCCCGTCCGGCTGCGGCAAGTCCACGCTGCTGCGCACCTTCAACCGCATGAACGACCTGGTTGACGGCTGCCGCGTAGAAGGTGAAATCAACCTCTACGGCAACAACATCTACCGCAAGGGCGAAGACGTGGCCGAGCTGCGTCGTCGTGTCGGCATGGTGTTCCAGAAGCCGAACCCGTTCCCGAAAACCATTTACGAAAACGTGGTTTACGGTCTGCGCATCCAGGGCATCAACAAAAAGCGCGTCCTCGACGAAGCCGTCGAGTGGGCGTTGAAAGGCGCGGCACTGTGGGACGAAGTCAAAGACCGTCTGCATGAATCGGCACTCGGCCTCTCCGGTGGTCAACAGCAACGTCTGGTGATCGCGCGCACCATCGCCGTGGAACCGGAAGTGCTGCTGCTCGACGAACCGTGCTCGGCACTCGACCCGATCTCGACGCTGAAAGTCGAAGAGCTGATCTACGAACTGAAATCGAAATTCACCATCGTCATCGTGACCCACAACATGCAACAGGCCGCGCGGGTTTCCGACTACACGGCGTTCATGTACATGGGCAAACTGGTGGAATTCGGCGACACCGACACCCTGTTCACCAATCCGGCGAAGAAGCAGACCGAAGACTACATCACTGGTCGCTACGGCTAGGAAGCTGTTGTTGCTCACTGAACTGACGCTGCGGTCCACCGCACCTTACCGGACGCTCCAAGGACGCCAACATGATTAGCAAAGAAGGCCTTACCCATCACATCTCCCAGCAGTTCAACGCTGAGCTCGAGGAAGTGCGCAGCCACCTCCTGGCCATGGGCGGGCTGGTCGAGAAACAGGTCAACGACGCGGTCACCGCGCTGATCGAGGCCGACTCTGGCCTGGCCCAGCAAGTGCGCGAGATCGACGACCAGATCAACCAGATGGAACGCAACATCGACGAAGAATGCCTGCGCATTCTGGCCCGTCGTCAGCCGGCCGCGTCCGACTTGCGTCTGATCATCAGCATCTCCAAGTCGGTGATCGACCTTGAGCGCATCGGTGACGAAGCAACCAAGATCGCCCGTCGCGCCATCCAGTTGTGTGAAGAAGGCGAAGCCCCGCGCGGCTACGTCGAGGTGCGCCACATCGGCGACCAGGTGCGCAACATGGTTCGCGATGCACTGGACGCGTTTGCCCGTTTCGACGCCGACCTGGCGTTGTCGGTGGCGCAGTACGACAAGATCATCGACCGCGAATACAAGACCGCCCTGCGTGAGCTCGCCACCTACATGATGGAAGACCCGCGCTCTATCTCGCGGGTCTTGAGCATCATCTGGGTGCTGCGTTCGCTGGAGCGCATCGGCGACCACGCGCGCAATATTTCCGAGCTGGTGATTTATCTGGTGCGCGGCACCGACGTGCGTCACCTGGGCCTCAAGCGCATGAAAGAAGAAGTTGAAGGCACAAGTGGTGAAACCGCTAATGTTCCGGGCAAAGTTGACGATAAGTAAGATTGCCCAAGTAAAGCGCCCGGCCTTTTGGCCGGGCGTTTTTGTTTACGGGTTTGTGAATTTGAATGCAGCACCCGCGAACGAAAAGTCCCGGCGTGACTGAAGGTTTATGGCGATGTGCCATCAGTAAAGCGGTATGCTTGCCGGGATTTTTTAAAGGGGTGATGGATGAGTAAGGTCAGTGTATTGGTCGTGGATGATGCGTCGTTCATTCGTGACCTGGTGAAGAAGTGCCTGCGCAACTACTTCCCGGGGATCCGGATCGAAGACGCGGTCAACGGCAAGAAGGCTCAGGCCTTGCTGGCGCGGGAAGCGTTCGATCTGGTCCTGTGCGACTGGGAAATGCCGGAAATGTCCGGCCTGGAACTGCTGACCTGGTGCCGCGAGCAGGACAACCTCAAGACCATGCCCTTCGTCATGGTGACCAGCCGTGGCGACAAAGAGAACGTCGTCCAGGCAATTCAGGCCGGTGTATCCGGCTACGTCAGCAAGCCGTTCACCAACGAACAACTGCTGACCAAGGTCAAGCAGGCGCTGAACAAGGTCGGCAAGCTCGACACCTTGATGAACAGCGCGCCGACCAAAATGAACTCGGCGTTCGGCAATGATTCCTTGAGCGCGTTGACCGGCGGCAAGCCTGCCATAGCCAGCGTTGCACCTGCTGCTGCACCGATTGCCCGACCTGCCGCCGCTGCACCAGCGCCAGCACCCGCGGCGGCTGCCCCGTCCCGTGGCCTGCTCAACAGCCCGCCGGTAAAGGCGCCGGCGGCGTCTGCAGCGCCTACCGGTGGTCGTGGCCAAGGCCAATTGCGCCTGCCCAATGGCATTCAGCAATGCGTGATCAAGGCGTTGAGCCTCAAGGAAGCGCTGCTGGTGGTCAAACGCAGCGAAGCCCTGCCGCAAGTGCTCGACAGCGCCGTGCTCGATCTGGAGCAGGGCGACAACGCTGAAGTCGCCCGCCTGAACGGTTACCTGCACGCCATCGTCGCCCACGAGCAGAAACCCGACAGCGAATGGCTGCAACTGACGTTCCGCTTTGTCGACCAGGATGCGCAGAAACTGGATTACATCTCCCGTTTGATAGCACGTGGTACGGCGCAGAAGCATTTCGTTCCAGGCGCTTAAGTCTCACGTCGTCCGATAGTCCGCCTTCGCGAGCAAGCCCGCTCCCACATTGGAATGCATTCCCCTGTGGGAGCGGGCTTGCTCGCGAAGGGGCCATCACATACACCGCACATCTGCGCAACAGCCCATTTTGAAACATCTGCCGACTACCCGGGTCCATTGCAGCTGCTAGGCTCATCCCCAGGCCTTACTCGACAGAATCCTGCCCATGCTCGCGCGCCTGCTGTTTTGCTGTGGTCTGTTCATGGCGTCCTCTACGGCCATGGCCATGACCATCTACAAATCCACCGATGCCAATGGCGTGGTCTCCTACAGCGACCGCCCCACGAAAGGCTCCAAGGTGTTCACTTTTCGTGATCGCATGGTCGAGCACCTTGAGCGTCAGGTGTACCTCGTCATCACCAAGAAAAACGGCGTGGACAGTGTGTACGTGCGCAACGACCTGTACGCGCCGGTACAGATCGAGTTGAGTTTCGCCGGGCTACAGAACGTCAGCGGTGCGCCGAGCCGGCCGATTCGCCGGGTCATGCCGGCGCGCAGCAGCATTCGTCTGGCGCTGCTCACGGCGACGCGGGCTGAAAGGCCGCTCGCGTACACCCCCAGATTTGAATACTTCCTGGGTGATCCCTCAGGCGCCGCCATGGCCTATCGATACCCGTTCCCCTGGCGCGGTGGGCCGTTTCGGCTGAGCCAGGGCGCCAATGGCCAATACAGCCACTTCGGCCCCAAGAATCGCTACGCCATGGATATCGCGATGCCTGAGGGCACGCCGATCATTGCCGCGCGGGGCGGGGTAGTGGTGAAAACCGAGAATGCCCAGACCGGGCGCGGCAACGATCCGTCAGGCAATTTCGTGCGGGTGCTGCACGATGACGGGACGATGGGCGTGTACTTGCACCTCAAGCGGGGTTCGGTGAGTGTTCGCGAGGGGCAGCGGGTGTCGGTGGGCAGTCCGCTGGCGCTGTCGGGCAACACCGGCAACAGCAGCGGGCCGCACCTGCATTTCGTGGTGCAGCGCAATACGGGGATGGGGCTGGTGTCGATTCCGTACCAGTTCAATCAACCGGTGGGGGCATTGCCCAACTTTGCGTTGGGCAAACAATGATGCGTTGCCTGGACTGACGCCTTCGCGAGCAGGCTCGCTCCCACATTGGAATGCGTTTCCCTGTGGGAGCGAGCCTGCTCGCGATGGGATCGATGCGGTTCCGGATCAGCCGATCAATCCAGCATCAACACCTTGGCCAAAATAATCTTCGGCCCTTTCATCTTCTTGATGATGATCCGCAAACCTTCAACTTCCAGCACCTCTTCCTCTTCCGGCACCCGTTTCAGGGATTCATACACCAGACCGGCGAGGGTTTCGGCTTCGACGTGGTCCAGGTCAATGCCCAGCAGGCGCTCGACCTTGAACAGTGGCGTATCACCGCGAACCAGCAACTTGCCCGGCTGATACGCGAGGATCCCGCGCTCGGCCTTGCGGTGTTCGTCCTGAATGTCGCCGACCAGCACTTCCAGCACGTCTTCCATGGTCAGGTAACCGATGACATTGCCATCGGCCTCTTCGACCAGTGCGAAGTGCGAGCCGCCTTTGCGGAACTGTTCCAGCAACTGCGACAGCGGCATATGGCGCGACACGCGTTCCAGCGGTCGGGTCAGCTCAGCCAGGTTGAACGACTCGGGAATGTGGTCCAGCGCGGCCAGTTCCAGCAGCAGGTCCTTGATGTGCAGCAGGCCGACGAACTCCTGACGATCGCTGTCGTACACCGGATAACGGCTGAACTTGTGGCGACGGAACATCGCCAGGATTTCCTTGAGCGGCGCGTTGAACTCCAGCGTCACCAGGTCTTCGCGGGAGTTGGCCCAGTCGACCACTTCCAGCTCGCCCATTTCCACCGCCGAGGCCAATACGCGCATGCCTTGGTCGCTCGGGTCCTGGCCACGGCTGGAGTGCAGGATCAGTTTCAGTTCTTCACGGCTGTAATGGTGCTCGTGATGGGGGCCGGGTTCACCCTGGCCAGCAATGCGCAGGATGGTGTTGGCGCTGGCGTTGAGCAGGTAAATCGCCGGGTACATCGCCCAATAGAACAGGTACAGCGGCACGGCCGTCCACAGCGACAGCAATTCGGGTTTGCGGATGGCCCAGGATTTCGGCGCCAGTTCACCCACCACGATGTGCAGGTACGAGATGACAAAGAACGCGGCGAAGAACGACACGGCCTTGATCACTTCGGCCGACTGCACGCCGACGGCTTCCAGCAGCGGTTCGAGGATGTGCGCGAACGCCGGTTCACCGACCCAGCCAAGGCCGAGGGAGGCGAGGGTGATACCCAATTGGCAGGCCGACAGGTAGGCATCGAGCTGACTGTGAACGGTGCGCAGGATGTGCCCGCGCCAGCCGTTTTTATCAGCGATGGCCTCGACCCGGGTCGAGCGCAGTTTGACCATGGCAAATTCCGCCGCAACGAAAAATCCGTTGAGCAACACCAGGATCAGAGCAAAAAGAATCATGCCGAAGTCGGCAAAGAGTGTTGCGAGGGTCAAGCCAGGGGAAGGGTCCATGATGGAGTTTTGCGGGTTCCGTGTATTCGAAAAGGGGGTCAATGCGGTGCCTGAAGGGCAGGCACAAGTCAGCCAATGTAGCGGCTGACCGGGTGCTTGCCTAGTGGCGAATGCTGGCCGGTATCAGTCGGCCGTGCTGATGACCCGGGATTTGGTGACCTGGGCTGGCGCGAAATGGCAGGTAAACGTACTGCCGTGGCCCGGCACGCTGCTGATTTCCATCCGTGCGCGGTGGCGCAGCAGCACATGTTTGACGATTGCCAGCCCAAGCCCGGTGCCGCCGGTGTTGGAGTTGCGGCTGGAATCGACGCGGTAGAACCGTTCGGTCAGGCGCGGCAGGTGTTTGCTGTCGATACCGATGCCGGAGTCCTGCACGCTCAGGTGCGCGCCTTGCTCGTCAGCCCACCAGCGAATGCGGATATTGCCTTCGGCCGGGGTGTATTTCACCGCGTTGAACACCAGGTTGGAAAACGCACTGCGCAATTCGGCTTCGCTGCCCTTGAGCAGAATCGTCGGATCGGCTTCCAGGGTGATGCGCTGGTTTTTCTGCCCGGACAGTTGCTGAGCGTCGCCCTTGATCGATTGCAGCAAGCCATCGATGGCCACGGGCTGGTTGTCCGACGGGTAATCGGTGGCTTCCAGCTTGGCCAGCAGCAGCAAGTCGTTGAGCAACGTCTGCATGCGCCCGCCTTGCTGCTGCATTTGCTGCAGGGCACGGGTCCAGCGCGGGTTCACGTCATCGACGTTGTCCAGCAGGGTTTCCAGATACCCGCAGATCACCGTCAGCGGCGTGCGCAGTTCGTGGGAAACGTTGGCGATAAAGTCTTTGCGCATCTGTTCCAGCTGATGGATGCGCGTCACGTCGCGCACCAGCATCAAGTGTTCGTTGTTGCCGTAGCGGGTGATGTACAGCTGAATGCGCAGTCGATCGTTGATCGGCGAGGGGATTTCCAGCGGCTCGGCGTAGCTGTCCTGCTCGAAGTATTCCTTGAAGCGCGGATGGCGCACCAGGTTGGTCACCGGCTGGCCACTGTCCTGCGGCGTCTTGAGACCGAGCAGGGTTTCCGCGGCGCGGTTCCACCATTCGAGGTTGCCGTCGGTGTCGAGCATGATCACCGCGTCTTTCAGCGCGGCGGTGGATTCCTGGACCCGGTCGATCACCGCTTGCAGGCGTCCGCGCACGCGTTGGTCGCGGCGTTGCAGGTGATAGATGCTGTCGAACACTTCGCCCCACAGGCCATAGCCATCGGGCGGCGCTTCATCGGGTTTGTGCAGGCGCAGCCACTCGTGCAGACGCAGCAATTGCTTGAGGGTCCAGGCCAGGTAAAGGCCCAGGCCCGCAGCGAGGCTCCAGCCGTAGTAGCCGGTAATCAGGCCGATCACCAGGCAGGCGGTGACCAGTAGCAGCATGTGGCGAATCAGGGTGCCATGCCAGTTTTGGTTCACTTGAACGCGCGTCCTTGTCAGCTTGTCGGGCGGGAAAGGGCTGAATCAGGCTTTGGTGGAAAACCGGTAGCCGGTGCCGCGCACGGTTTGTACCAGATTTTCGTAGGCATCACCGAGGGCTTTGCGCAGGCGACGGATGTGCACGTCTACGGTGCGTTCCTCTACATACACATTGCCGCCCCAGACCTGATCCAGCAACTGGCCACGGGTGTAGGCGCGTTCCTGGTGGGTCATGAAGAATTGCAGCAAGCGGTATTCGGTCGGGCCCATCTCGGCGGGTTTGCCGTCGATGGTCACGCGGTGGCTGATCGGGTCCAGCAGCAGGCCGCCGACTTCAATCGGCGCTTCGCCATCGGTTGGGCCGGCGCGGCGCAGCACGGCTTTGAGGCGCGCAACCAGCTCGCGTGGGGAAAACGGTTTGGTGATGTAGTCGTCGGCGCCGACTTCCAGGCCCTGGATCTTGTTGTCCTCTTCGCCCTTGGCGGTGAGCATGATGATCGGGATGTCCCCGGTCAGCTCATCGCGCTTGAGGCGGCGGGCCAGTTCGATACCGGAGGTGCCGGGCAGCATCCAGTCGAGCAGGATCAGGTCCGGTTTGCGGTCGACGATGATCGCGTGGGCCTGTTGCGAATTTTCGGCCTCCAGGCAGTCATAGCCGGCCATTTCCAACGCAACGGCGATCATTTCGCGAATGGGCGCTTCGTCGTCGACGATCAGAATGCTCCTGCCAACCATGCCTTTAATCCTCTTGTCATTTAACTGTCTTGCGCCGCATTAGATAACGGAATTATTGCAGTCGTGTGACAGTATTTTAGTCGCCCGGCGATTGTCATGATCCTGATCTATTCTCTAAGTCCGAACCCTGACAACCACCAAAGAAGGTTTCCATGACTCAATACACGCAATCCCTTAAAGCCCTGATGCTGGCAGCTGCCCTGTCTTTGCCGGCAATGGCCTTCGCGGCTGAGCCTGTGATGATGAAAGACGGTGTGATGGCGGACCACAAGGGCATGACGTTGTACACGTTCGACAAGGACACCACCGCCGGCAAGTCTGTGTGCACTGGTGAGTGTGCGGAATACTGGCCAGCGTTCAAGGCGGAAGCGGGCGCCAAGGCCGAAGGTGACTGGACAATCGTCAAGCGTGACGATGGCACGATGCAGTGGGCCTACAAGGGCAAACCGCTGTACTACTTCAAGAAGGACGCGAAACCGGGAGACAAGGCCGGTGACAAAATGAAGGACGTCTGGCACGTCATCACCAACTCCGGACCGAAGATGTAAACACCCTCTGTAGGAGCTGGCTTGCCAGCGATGGACGTAAACGTTGATGCGTGTTGTCTGGATAAACGCGTCGCCTTCACGTTCATCGCGAGCAGGCTCGCTCCCACAGTTTCATGTGTGGTTCACCGCACCGCGTAATCCAAAACAATCCCCACAAAAATCGCCAACCCCGCCCAATGGTTGTGCAAAAACGCCTTGAAGCAGCGCATCCGGTCCTTGCCACGGGTGTACCAGAACTCCCACGCAAAACAGCTCGCCGCCGCCAGCAATCCCAGGTGGAACCAGCCACCCAGCTCAAACTTCGACCCGGCCAGCAACAGGCAACCCAACGCCAACCCCTGCAGGGTCAGAATGATCACCCGGTCCGCCTCGCCAAACAGAATCGCGGTGGATTTCACCCCGATCTTCAAGTCGTCGTCGCGATCAGTCATCGCGTAATAGGTGTCATAACCCACCGTCCACAGCAGGTTGGCGATCCACAGCAACCACGCCGCCGCGGGCAGTTCGCCGGTTTCGGCGGTGAACGCCATCGGCATCCCCCAGGAAAACGCCGCGCCCAGCACCACTTGCGGGTAATAGGTGTAGCGCTTCATGAACGGGTAAGTGAAGGCCAGCGCCAAACCGCCGAACGACAACCACACCGTCGCCGCATTGGTGCACAACACCAGTAGGAAACTCACGCCCATCAGCAATGCAAAGAACACCAGCGCTTCTTTGGAGCTGATCTTGCCGCTCGGCAGCGGGCGCTGTTCGGTGCGTTTCACATGGCCATCGACCTTGCGGTCCGCCCAGTCGTTGATCACGCAACCGCCGGCGCGGGTCAGCACCACGCCGAGCACGAAGATCACCACGTTGGCCAGCGACGGCGAACCTTTACCGGCAATCCACAGCGCCCACAGCGTCGGCCACAGCAGCAGGTAAATGCCGATGGGTTTGTCCATGCGCGTCAGCTGAATGAAATCCCAGGCCCGAGGGTTCAAGCGGTTCAGGGACTTGAGCAGGCTCTGGTACATCAGCAGTTCTCCGGATGGGCGCGGGTGGCGTGCCACAAGGTCGGCAGGAAAATCTCGGCCACCAGCACGCTCAAGGCGCCACGGTCGAAGCGCGAACGACGGCCCCACAATTCAGGTGCCCGGCACTCCACCGGCAGCCACTCCCGAGGATAGTGACAAACCTCGATGGCGCGACGCTGAAACGCCTGATCGCAAAACAGCAACTCGCCCAGCGAGCGGCTGCCCAACTCGTCCATGTGCAACCCGTCGCCCTGCAACGCGCTGCGTGCCGCCACACTGCGGGCGAACACCCAGGCTTCACCGTGGCCGCGCAGATACACCTCGCGCACCCAGCCTTCACTGTCTTCGGCCAGGTCCAGTGCCGCACATTCGTCCGCGCGCAGCGGTTGCCAGCCTTCGAACAACGGCGTGACGCTGAAGCGGTCATTCGACAGACGGGTCAGCCGTCGGGTCAGCGAACCTTCGTCGAACAACCAGTCGAGGGTAGACGTGTCGGGGAGCGGCGAAAGTCGACTTTGGGGAAGCCAGAAAGGAGGTTTTGAGTGCGGCACAGTGAGTCATTATTGGCAGCAAATGAGGCGGCGAGCTTACCATGTCGGTCGGTGATTTTGATTGATCCAGCACGCCGTTGCGTCGAACAGGCTTGCATCTGCCGGGCCCGATCAGTACAAAACGCCCTGAGCCGGACGGCAGCGCTGCAACCATCGACCGTTCGCGCCGGCAATAAGCCTGAATCCTGAGGATGTACCTGAATGAAAAAGTGGCAATGTGTGGTCTGCGGCCTGATCTACAACGAAGCCGACGGCTGGCCGGATGACGGCATTGCGCCGGGCACCCTGTGGCAAGACGTGCCGGAAGACTGGCTGTGCCCGGACTGCGGCGTCGGCAAGATGGATTTCGAAATGATCGAAATCAACTAAGACATTTAGAGGAGTAAGGAATGAACGCACCTGTCGTGATCGTCGGCACCGGGCTGGCTGGCTACAACCTCGCCCGGGAGTTTCGCAAACTCGATAGCGAAACCCCGCTGCTGCTGATTACCGCCGATGACGGGCGCTCCTACTCCAAGCCGATGCTCTCCACGGGCTTCGGCAAGAACAAAGACGCCGACGGCCTGAGCATGGCCGAACCCGGCGCCATGGCCGAACAGCTGAAGGCCGAAGTGCGCACCCACACGCGCATCAGCGGCATCGATCCTGGCCACAAACGCCTGTGGATCGGCGAAGAATCAGTGATCTACCGCGACCTGATCCTGGCCTGGGGCGCCGAAACCGTGCGCGTGCCTATTGAAGGCGATGCGGCGGACGCCGTGTTCCCGATCAACGACCTCGAAGACTACGCGCGCTTCCGTGCGGCAGCGGCCGGCAAACGTCGGGTGCTGTTGCTCGGTGCCGGCCTGATCGGCTGTGAATTCGCCAACGACCTGATCCTTGGCGGTTACGAGGTGCAACTGGTTGCACCGTGCGAACAGGTCATGCCGACCCTGTTGCACCCGGCGGCAGCCGCTGCGGTCCAGGCCGGGCTGGAAAGCCTCGGCGCACGTTTCCACCTCGGGCCGGTGCTCAATCGATTGCAGCGTGTTGAAGAGGGTTTGGAAGCGCATCTGTCGGATGGTCAGGTCATCCCGTGCGACGTGGTGGTCTCCGCCATCGGCCTGCGTCCGCGCATCGACCTGGCGGCCGCCGCCGGTGTGCAGGTCAATCGCGGCGTGGTGGTCGATCGCCACCTGAAAACTTCTCACACCAACATCTACGCCTTGGGCGACTGCGCTGAAGTCGACGGGCTGAATCTGCTGTACGTGATGCCCCTCATGAGCTGTGCGAGAGCGCTGGCACAAACCCTCGCCGGCAACCCGACAGCCGTGAGCTACGGCGCGATGCCGATCACCGTCAAAACGCCGGTTTGCCCGTTGGTGGTTTCGCCGCCACCACGGGGTTTGGAGGGCGTCTGGACCGTCGAAGGGCAGGGCGCTGACATCAAGGTTTTATGCCGCGATGCCGCCGGAAAACTGCTCGGTTATGCCCTGACAGGCGCGGCGGTGATGGAAAAACTCGCACTGAACAAAGAACTTCCACCGCTGCTGGCGTAAATACCGGTCGTTCTGTCGGAATCACCCCGCTTTTGCCCCCACAAACGTCGCGCCGAGACTGGCGCGGCTCTTCCGTGCGTGCCATTCTCACTCCCGTCTGCCGCAGAGTAGAGCACCTGCGGCGCTTTGGGCGCTGTTCCAACGAGAACAGCACGGACATAACAACAAAAAACCGTCAAAGGGGCTTCACTAATGCGTAAACCAGAACTCGCCGCCGCCATCGCGGAAAAAGCAGATCTCACCAAAGAACAGGCCAACCGCGTTCTCAACGCCGTTCTCGAAGAAATCACCGGCGCCCTGCACCGCAAGGACAGCGTGACGCTGGTCGGCTTCGGCACCTTCCTGCAACGCCACCGCGGCGCCCGCACCGGCAAAAACCCGCAAACCGGTGAGCCCGTCAAAATCAAGGCCAGCAACACCGTTGCGTTCAAACCGGGCAAATCGTTGAAAGACAGCGTTAATCCGTAACACGCACCGACGCCCGCATAGCGGGTGAGCGGAACAAAAAATGGGCACGCCAACCAGGTTGGGTGCCCATTTTTTTATGGCTGACGGGGTGCCCTTTGTAGGAGCCGGCTTGCTGGCGATAGCGCCCGATCAACCAACATCAACGTCGCCTGACACACCGCCATCGCCAGCAAGCTGGCTCCTACAGATCTGCGTGCCGGGCGAATTCCCCACTTCCCCCGCAGCAATTCAGCGACAAGGGCCTCCCCATCTTTTCAGCAGACAACACTCACTGTAGGAGCCGGCTTGCCGGCGATAGCGCCCTATCAACCAACATCAATGTCGCCTGACACACCGCCATCGCCAGCAAGCCGGCTCCTACAGGTATACGTGCGTGACGAATCAAACGGTCCGACTTTGTTGCTTGGCAAAAACCGCCGCCATCTCGGGCTCATCCAGATGATCCAGCGCACGCTCCACCAACAGATGCACCCCGTCGGCCATGCGGCTAAGCGCCAGGGCTACGGAGCGGCGTGAGCCGTCCACATCGTCGGCGAGGTCGGCGGCGATGGCGCTGATGGACAGCAGGTCTTCCGAGGCGTTGGCGAGGAGGGCTTCGGTGTTGATGCCGGGGCAGACGCTAAAGAGTTGGCCGTTACGCTTTGGTGGTTTGGGTTCGGTTGGCGGGAAGTGATGGTCGAGGGCGCGTTCGGCGGCTTCGTTGAGTTTGTTTGAGTCGGGGCTTTCGTATGGGGAAACCGGATCGGTTTCCGGTGGGTTTGGTGTGACCTTGAACATGGTTACTTTCCTTTAGTAGGGCCGTGACCATTTCGCGACTAAACGAAAAGGAGGCGGCTGTGCGCAAGTTAGTCGACCGGTAAAGTCACCAAAACCCGGCGCGCCCAAGGGCGCCATGCGCACAGCCACCATCAAGTGCAGGCAAACACCTGACTGGATGACACTTGTGCAACCGTAGATGACTAGCCGGGCGACTAAACCCGATCACTGATGAGCAGTGACACGAATCAAGTTACCGACCGCCCCCAAGGCGCACAAGCCGGCGGATTCTGGCGTAGCCGTAGGCAACGACGCAAGGTGTTGTAGCTTGCAGGACGTAACCTTGAGGCGTTTTAAACAAGCGCTCTCTGGCGATGTTTAATCATTGCGATCTTGATGTTCCTTACCAACTTCCATAGGGGATTCCGAACTTTTCGATATAGGCTTTTGACTCTTCTGAAAGCGGCCGATGTTTTCCATTGGACGTTCCCCCGTAGGGGCCTTTGGGACTGATCGTGCCTTGGACTCGAGTGACTTCGGTCGATTTAAGACAAGGCCCACCTAACCACACCTTGGCGATTCCTCCCGGCGCCAGGCCGATAGTCAAAAACTTTCGGTAATCGGTTTTCCATTTGCCTACCGCGCCGCAATAAGCTCTTTCACCCTTGAGCATGGTGTTCCGCGCAGATTCGGGGATTTCGATGTAGGCCCCGTAGGTCTGCGGTTCTGCCATGGACTGCCAGCGCACATAGACCAAACGAGGCAGGTCAGCCCCGGTAACATACCGGCCTTTTCCTCCAGGATCTTCTCGCCATCCCGCTGGCTTACCTCTGAACTCGGACGGTACGCCTTTGCTCATGGCCCGTGGATACCCCATAGCCGGTATACCGCTGCCCGCGCGAAGGAACACGCGCTCATTGATATCAACGACACCGGCCGTTTCGATCCAGACTTCCATATAGTCAGGCGAAAAAAAATCTAGGCTCCATGCGTCATAAGGTAATGATCTGCTCTCGACAGAGGCACATCCTCCCAACAACACAAATAGCAACGCAAAGCCGGACTTAAGCAAGGGTGAGCACCTATGCATTGGGATGCACCACGCGTTTATAGTTTTCGGCGGGGCGATCGATAAACACGATGTTCAGGTCACTATTGTTCCAGCCTTTGGCTGCGTTCCATTTCGCAGACAGATGGATATAGCGGCGGTACAGCAGCTCCTCTTCGTCGAGGCTCAGGCTCGTGCGGCGAGTTTCGCCTAACGCATAAGCCATCAATTTTTCGGCAATCGGTTTCAGCTCTGTTGGTAATGCGTACGTCTGATCCTCTTCGTCAATGACCTTGAACGGGACGTCGTGCCTGGCCCCCAACTCGCGCATGATTCGCAGGTAAACCAACGCCAAATCGTTGCGCACAATCCGCTCGCTGTGGACCGCCGCATAGACATTCTTCGAATTGGATCTGTCGCCTTTTGCGTTGCTGATCATCTCCACCGCCCAAGTTTTCACCTCCAATGTCAGCCCATACAGATTGAGTTGATCCTGAAGGCGACCTAGCTCTTGCTGAGCCCAACGATAGGCGGTTGACGCTGTGGAAGGCACGTAAAGTTCCATGTCGCGGCTGCAGCGCGGCTTGCTAAGCAAAACTCGCTCAATGACGTTGGGTATATACCCTCCACCCAAGTCGGAGTGGACGCCGGGCAGCTCGATATCAGCAGCGCCGGCGCTGTTGAGTGAAAAGTTATGGCGGCGCTCGTCCCGCGACACTAAATGCACGACCTTTTTTGCCACATCGGGTGCCAAGTACAAATTGACCCCGGGGTTATTGGCGTCGTGGACGCTAAAGTCGCCGTCAGCCACGCTGCCTACTGCAGCAGCGGTGTCGAAAATGCCGATAAAGTTGATGGAGGCATCGGTGTTGGCGCGCCAGGAAAACTCCTCGGTAAACAACGTAGCATTGGCGGGTAGCTGCGCCGCCAATGGACTCTTCTCTCCTTTCTGTACTTCATTGGCAAAATGCCGCGCAGCTGCGGCACCGCGACTGAAACCGAAGATATCGAACTCGACACGTTCAACCTTTCGATCAGGATTGGATCGCTTGAACTGTTCAACCCTTTCGAGAATAAGCGTTGGACTCTGCGCAACCCGCGCTGATACACCGTGTTCACCCACGCCGGTTGCTAGTGAAAAAAGTGAATCCTGTTCGCCACTGCTAGTACCGATGCCATCCAGATAAACGGGGATGTACCCGATGGTTTCTTCAACAGCCAATAACCGCTTACTGTCATCGGTGTACAGCTCATGCAACTTCGCCACATTACTCGTGTCATTCCCATAGCTGTTATCCGGTGTATTCCCCTTGCCGTCATAACCCCTCGCCTGACAAAACTGCAGAATATCCTCAGCCTCCTCCAGCAGATTCACATCCCGCGCATAACACCCGGCAACCATTTCACTGTTGGACCGATTATTCCCAGTCCCATCAAAAAACACCCCAATACGTAAAGTAATTCCTTCTTCTTCAACCTCTTCTTCCTCCTCATCCAGCTCATCCGACTCATTCTCTTCCGACGACGGGGGCTCAGGCACAACCGCCGCCAACAACCCCGCCACCGTCCCAGGCAACAACGCATGCGCCGCCATCCCCGTTCCCGGCGAACCACCGACCTCAATCTCGCTACTGCTGAACACCCCACCCGCATCGATCACGACATGGTGACCGCCCGCCTTCAACGTAATGCTGGCGCCCGCGTCCAGCACCAGATGGGCGCCAGCCTTGATATGAACGTGCTCACCGGCCTCAACCACCCACGCTTCGCCAATCTGGTTGTGGCTACTTCCGGCAATTTGCAGATAGTCATTGGCCTTGAGCTGAACCTTTCTATCCGCCGTAACCGTGCGATGTTCTTCCGCGCCAAGCACCGCGATGCTGTTGCCCTTGATCGCTTCCCGACGCTCATTCCCCACGTCCAGTCGGCTGTCGTTCCCGACCTTCTGCTCCATGTCCCGCTGCGCTCGCAGGTAGATCAACTCCAGCCCGGCGCGGTCTTCGATCGACAGTTCGTTATAGCCACCGGTATGCGGCGAGCTGTGGCTGCGCAGCACGGTTCTGGTTTTGTTCTCGGGCAAGGGGTAGGGTGCCGGTGTGACCTTGTTGATCAGGCAACCGGTTATGAGTGGGTTATCTGGATTGCCTTCGAGGTAGGTGACGAGGACTTCCATGCCGATGCGCGGAATGGTCACCGCACCGAAATGATCCCCCGCCCAACTGGACGTCACCCGCAGCCAGCAACTGCTTTGTTCGCTGTTGCGCTCCGCGCGGTCCCAATGGAATTCGACTTTGACGCGACCGTCTTCATCGCAGTAGATCTCTTCTCCGACAGGCCCGGTGACGCGGGCGGTCTGGCAGACGAGCACGGGGCGTTGTGCGGGCATCGGCGGCCGATAAAACACGTCCCAGGGAATCGCGCTGAAACTGTTTTGGTAGCCCTGGGTAAAACTGCCCTCGGCGTCGGTGATTGACTCTTCCAGCACCTGCGGCTGTTTGCCGATATGAGTAACGCTGAGCAGCAGCCACAGATCGTTGTACGTGGCGCGTGGGTGATCCGTCAGGCTGAAAAAGTGGCCGCTGCGCAGGCACGGCTGATCACTTTTGCCCTCGGCCAATTGATAGTCGGTGCGGTGCCGCTCCAGTGCTTGTCGGGCGAGCTGTTTGCCGTGCTTTTCGGTCTCGAAAAACAGCGGATAACGATAGTCTTCAAGCTCGGGGCTGAACTCGGCGATGAAGCGACTTTCCAGCAGCAAGCTCGGGTGTTTCGGGTCGTAGTTTCGGCGGGTGACTTTGCTGGGGCGAGTGCTGTAACGCATGGAAAACTGGCTGACGACCGGATGCTCCGCCACCATGCCGGCGCCTTGCAGATAGGGCGTTTCGCCCAATTTCGCAAAGGCGGTCTGGTCATCGCTGAACACCAGCACATGGCCTTCCCGGGAGTGCTGGTGATGCCACGCAATGCCGTCCTCGGCGCACAGTCGCCGGACGAACTCAAAACAACTTTCCCCATATTGGGTGCAGTATTCGCGCTCGGGACTCGTTCTGACGTGGAAGGTAAATGCATCGGCCTGAATGCCGTGACCCTTGAGTACCCGAGCGATGATTTGCGGTGCCGTCAGGCCCTGGAAAATTCGCTGATCGTGACTGAACTGCAAGTCATGCAGCGCCGGCACCAGGTGCATGCGATAGCGGGTCAGGCGCTTTCCGACTTCGCCCACGGACACCCTGGTGACATGGCCATGAATGCCCTCGCCGTTGAGGCCGAATTGGAGAAATGCGGGTTGGTTGAGCAAGCTTTCCAGATCGAAATCCGGATGCTCGCTGACCAGGTCAACCTGGATCGAATACAAGGCGCTGATGGTTTCCGTGCCTTCGAAGGCCAGCACTTTGAAGTCGTTGCGAATCGTCGGGATAAGGAGGGTGAAGTGGGCAACGTTGGCCGATGCAAGCATGCGCTTATCCTTTTGCTACGTAGTCGCTCGTCCTTAAGCTGAAAGAAAAAATCGGCGAAACCGAGCCATACGTGCCCGGATTAAGTCGCCAAAATGCCGGGCACGCTAACAAGGCATGCAAAGTATTGATGTAGGAAGGATCTTGAAGAGTGGTGTGATATTTCCCAGATACCCGAAGTTCCATTTTGGAACTTTGTTTTAAATTCAAAGTGGCCATCATAGTGATGGCACTTTTCTTATCGGCAGTTGTCACTCGTCGCTTTATTCATCGATGCCGTAACATTTCGGAATGCTCCTACATTTATATTTTTTTGTTTTTGGCATGCTGCGCGCCTGCCAAAGGGAGCAATCGGCAATGAATATGCGATTAATTCAGGTGAAAGAAGCGGAGGCCTCTACCTCAACGGTTTCAGGGCGTTGGGTCGAGCGCTGAATTATTAAACTGACATCAGGGATCCCCTTGCTACATATAGGGAGATCTCCTACGAGAGATAAACGCGCTTCGTCTTATTGTTTAATCGGGTGCTTGCTAGTGGCCATCATCGTGAGTACGATGCGCCCACTTTGAAAGAGCACGATCTCAATTGGATGAGACATTTCGCAGCTCTTTGATTCTGTCTCACGCCGTTGGAACTCCAATGAACGTATGACCGTAATCCAAACTAAAGGCCATGGATGTCCTACTCAAGCAAACTTTCTGCTCATTACCTCGATCTCGCAAAAGCCTCTGTTTCCAAAGAGAATTTCGCGGGCGAGGATGTTCGCTTTTCGAGCGAATATGAGTCATTGGAAAGTGAGCTGGCCAAAGCCTCGTCCATGCACGAAAGCGGTCAGATCGACTGGCTGAAAATCCGTGAAAACAGCGAAAACCTGCTGCGCACCCAGTCCAAGGATTTGCGCGTCGGCGCCTGGCTGACCTGGGCCCTGTACCAGCGCGAATCCTTTCAAGGCCTGCTCGCCGGCCTCGGTTTGCTGCACTACCTGTGCGAAAGCCATTGGGCCGAAGTCCACCCGAACAAGGCACGTACGCGCTCCGCTGCGATCAGTTGGCTGGTGCCGCGTCTTGAGCAGGTGCTGACCGAAAACGTCGCGATCAAAGAGCAGTTGCCGATGTTCCGCCGTCTGGTGGAACACCTGGAAGGCCTCGACGCCGCGTGCACCGAGCACTTGGGTGACGACGCGCCGTTGCTGTTGCCAATCTCCCGCCGTCTGAAAAACATGGTGCAACGCGCCGCCGACAACCAGCCGGAACCAGGTGTGGTCGGTGCGGCCGTGGCTCAGGTCAAACAAGTCGCGACGCAACTTTTAACGCCCGGCGCGCCGATCGACAACGAAAAAGAAGCCCACAAAGCCCTGCGCGCGCAGCAAGAAAGCGCCCGGCCGTTGTGCGCCTGGTGGCTCAAGCAGAAAGCCACCGACCTGCGTGCCCTTCGCCTCAATCGCACGCTGTTGTGGTTGCCCATCGACGCTGTCCCCGAACGTAATGCCGAGCAGATCACCGTGCTGCGCGGCTTGCCGGCGGACAAGCTCAAGGCCTATCAGGACCGTTACGATCAAGGCAAATACGCCGACCTGTTGGTGGAACTGGAGGCGAGCCTGGCGAAGGCGCCGTTCTGGTTCGATGGCCAGCGAATGGTCTGGGAATGCCTCCAGGCACTCAACGCAGAAATGGCGATGCGCGAAGTGGAAATCCACTTCGCGCTTTTGGTTCAGCGCCTGCCCGGTATCGTCGAATTGCGCTTCCATGACGGTGCGCCGTTCGCCGATCCGTCCACTCGCGCCTGGATCAGCGCCAACGTCATGCCGCACCTGCAAAGCGCCAGTGCGCCACGCAAAGTCGAAGTCGCCGACACCCAGCCCGCCTGGGAACTGGCCCTCGAAGAGGTCCTGCCGATTCTGCGCAAGGACGGCCTCAAGGCCGCTGTGCAAATCCTCAAGCAGGGCCTGCAAAGCGCCAACGGCGGGCGCGTGCGGTTCTTCTGGCAGTTCGCCCTCGCGCGACTGTGCTTCATGGCCAAGAAATACGAACTGGCCAAGACCCAACTCGAAACCCTCGACCAAACATTACAGGACTCAGGCCTGCACGCCTGGGAGCCCGATCTTGCGCTGGAAGTGCTGCATTTACTGCATAGCTGCTGCGAGTTGTTGCCGCAGAACCATGCCGTACGTGAACGCAAGGAAGAGATTTATCGCAGGCTGTGCCACCTCGATCTCGAAGTGGTACTCGAATAGGCCCCAGGGCCACAACCGCAAGGAGAAAAGCCATGGCCAAAGAAGGCTCGGTAGCCCCCAAGGAACGCATCAACGTCACGTTCAAACCTGCCACCGGTGGTGCCCAGGAAGAGATCGAACTGCCGTTGAAACTACTGGCAATCGGTGACTACACCCACCGCAAGGACGAACGCAAAGTCGAAGATCGCAAGCCGATCAGCATCGACAAGATGACCTTCGACGAGGTGCTGGCCAAGCAAGAGCTGCAGCTGACACTGAGCGTACCGAACCGTCTTCAGGAAGAAAGCGACACTGAAGAACTGGCCGTGAAACTGCGCGTCAACTCGATGAAGGACTTCAACCCGGCCAGCCTGGTCGAGCAAGTGCCTGAGCTGAAAAAACTGATGGAACTGCGCGACGCGCTGGTGGCCCTCAAAGGCCCGCTGGGTAACGCGCCTGCGTTCCGCAAAGCCATCGAAGGCGTTCTCGCCGACGACGAATCCCGCGGTCGCGTACTGGGTGAGCTGGGCCTGAACGCCGCAGCCCAGGACGTCTGAGTCTCCATCAGCCAAGGAAGCCAACATGAGCACGAGTGCAGCGCAGCAAAAGAGTAACGAGAACGGCGAATACAGCATTCTCGACAGCATCATCGCCGAAACCCGCCTGACCCCGGACGACGAAGCCTACGACATCGCCAAGCGCGGTGTGTCGGCCTTCATCGAAGAGCTGCTCAAGCCGCAGAACAACGGCGAGCCGGTCAAGAAAGCCATGGTTGACCGCATGATCGCCGAGATCGATGCCAAGCTCAGCCGTCAGATGGACGAGATCCTCCACCACCCGGACTTCCAGTCCCTGGAATCGTCGTGGCGTGGCCTGCAGTTGCTGGTCGACCGCACCAACTTCCGCGAAAACATCAAGATCGAAATCCTCAACGTCTCCAAAGAAGACCTGTTGGACGATTTCGAAGATTCGCCGGAAGTGATGCAGGCTGGCCTGTACAAGCACATCTACACCGCTGAATACGGCCAGTTCGGTGGTCAGCCGGTAGGCGCGATCATCGCTAACTACTTCATGTCCCCAAGCTCGCCGGACGTGAAACTGATGCAGTACGTGTCCAGCGTTGCGTGCATGTCTCACGCGCCGTTCATTGCCGCCGCCGGCCCGAAATTCTTCGGCCTGGAAAGCTTCACCGGCCTGCCGGACCTGAAGGATCTGAAAGATCACTTCGAAGGCCCGCAATTCGCCAAATGGCAGAGCTTCCGCCAGTCGGAAGACTCCCGTTACATTGGCCTGACCGTGCCGCGTTTCCTGTTGCGCAACCCGTACGACCCGGAAGAAAACCCGGTCAAATCGTTCGTGTACAAAGAAACCGTCGCCAACAGCCACGAGCACTACCTGTGGGGCAACACCGCCTACGCGTTCGGCACCAAGCTGACCGACAGCTTCGCCAAATTCCGCTGGTGCCCGAACATCATCGGCCCACAGAGCGGTGGCGCGGTTGAAGACCTGCCGTTGCACCACTTCGAAAGCATGGGCGAAATCGAAACCAAGATCCCTACCGAGGTATTGGTCAGCGACCGTCGTGAATACGAACTGGCCGAGGAAGGCTTCATCTCCCTGACCATGCGCAAAGGCTCCGACAACGCGGCGTTCTTCTCCGCAAGCTCGGTGCAGAAGCCGAAGTTCTTCGGCATCAGCGCAGAAGGCAAGGCGGCAGAGCTGAACTACAAGCTCGGCACCCAACTGCCGTACATGATGATCGTCAACCGCCTGGCTCACTACTTGAAAGTGCTGCAGCGCGAGCAACTCGGTTCGTGGAAAGAGCGCACCGACCTCGAGCTGGAACTGAACAAGTGGATCCGCCAGTACGTGGCCGACCAGGAAAACCCGAGCGCCGAAGTTCGTGGCCGTCGTCCACTGCGCGCTGCCCAGATCATCGTCAGCGATGTCGAAGGCGAGCCTGGTTGGTACCGCGTCAGCCTGAACGTGCGCCCGCACTTCAAGTACATGGGTGCCGATTTCACCCTGTCGCTGGTTGGCAAGCTGGACAAAGAGTAAGCGGAGCTAACTCATGACTGGATACGGCAGCCTTTTCGAACGCCTGGGTGGCGACGCGGACAAACGCGTCGGCTGGAGCCGCGAGGTCTCCGCCATGGCGTCCGTGGCTGCCCATTTGGCCAAGATGCTCAGCACCCGTGCGGGCAGCGTGCAAACGCTGTCCGATTACGGGCTACCCGATCTCAATGACATGCGCCTGAGCCTGCACGACTCCCTGAGTCAGGCCCGCCTGGCCATCGAAAGCTTCATCGAAGCCTACGAACCGCGCCTGAGCAACGTGCGTGTCATCTCCCTGCCGCGTGACAACGATCAGCTTCGCCTGTCCTTCAGCATCGAAGGCCTGCTGGAAGTTGATGGTTTCAAGCGCCAGGTCAGTTTCGCCGCGCGCCTGGATGGCAGCGGTCAAGTAAAGGTGAGCTAGGGATATGCGAATGAGGGGGCTAAGTACCGTGGCAATGATCGTGCGTCGCGCTTTGCTGCTGATCGCCCTGACTGCCGCTGCTCTGGTGTTGGCTGCTTGCTACATGAAAGTGACGGCTTCAAGGCTCGCTCACATGTACTCCACAGTCTGGAACGAGTCTGGGACTTGTTACATCAATTCCTACATTCCGCAGTATTCGGCTCTTGGCATTCCCGGAAAGATCTTCCGTCTTTTCACCAGTGAAGCCTTTTTCAGGGTGTACGCAAAAGACGGCACGTTGTTGAAGTCGTCTGAATGGTTGATTTGGCAGAACGAATTCACGACGGATGAACGGGCGCAATGGGTAAACGCACATGCGATCTATCCGACAGCGACGGGTTACGAGGGCTGGAAAATTCCAGTGTGTGGTTGAGCAATGAACAGTCATCAAGCCAAGGTCAATTAAGGAGAGCCCAATGTCAGGAAAACCAGCAGCACGCGTATCCGACCCCACCGCTTGCCCGCTCCCCGGCCACGGCACCAACCCGATCGCCGCCGGTTCCGGCGACGTCTTCTTCGACGGCCTCGCGGCCGCCCGCCAAGGCGATGCCTCGGCGTGTGGTGGTGCGATGTCGGGCGGGTTGGCTACGACGGTTTTGATTAACGGGAAACCGGCTGCGACGGTGGATTCCGTTGGGACGCATGGCAACAAGGTTACGGCCGGTTCCGGGACGGTGATTATCGGGAATTCGCATTCGCCGGTGCCGTTTGTGGCGCCGTTGCCGTTAATGCTGTTTACCCACACTCAGCATGTAGTGATGGAAGATCAGGATGGAAATCCTCTGCAGGATATTCCCTATCAGATCACTACGGCTAAAGGTCAGGTCATCTCTGGCCAGAGCGATGCGATGGGAAGAACCCAGTTAGTCGGTGGTAAGGAAGGTGAAGCCTTCGACTTTCACGCTGCGATTGGTGGGGCAATGGTATGAGTGCAGAAGTTCTATCTACATTAATGGCGCGCTCAATTGCACTTACCCCAAAGGAAGACAAAGCACCAAAAAAAGTTACTTACAAGGTGTTCTGGAAAACAACTGCTTTCTGGACTGATGCGGATATTGCTGACTATCACAAAGAAGCACCAGAGATAGCAGAACGGCTTATCGTAGAAAAATACTGGACTAAAGAGGGGGCGGTTAGCGGAAATAAATTCACCTGTGAAGATTTCGCACTCAGATTGCTTTGTGAATTTTCCTCTAGTCGCGGGTTGCCGATTAAGCTAAAAACCGGAGTAAGAACCTATAGAAATATGGAGAACTACTCTGCCGCTGAGCATGATCGCTACCTATCGCACATGTATGGTTTCTGCGAAATGGTCATGTTGACTTACGGCGCCCCAGATATGCAGCGAGTTGGCGAAAATACGTTATCGGTCGAGACAGCCGAGGCCTTGCTACCTGGAGATATCCTCGCTCAAGCATTGGACCGGCCCAAGGACATCGCCCACCACGTTCAAATTACCGTGAGTGTCAACGAGTCGAAAATCGAAATTAGGCAGGGCAACACAAGCGGAGTAAGCGTCCGTCCTTTCACTACGGTTCAAAAATGGCTTGGATCAAACATGGCTGATCCGCAAAACTCGGGCTACGCGGGAATGCCGATAGAGAAAGGATATTACACAAAGCATGCGGTGGGTTGGACTTACCGTAATGAAAGTACAGGGGCAATGGCTGAAGATTTCCTGAAGAAATTCTTATTTTATAGGTGGAATTTTATGGAGTTCAACAAATGACTTTTCGAGACTATTTGGCAAGCGTTGCTGATAGCGATTTTTTTGGTGTGTTGGCGATTTTATGTTCGTTAGTGGCGCTGCTGGGGTTGTTTAGACAAGTCAGAGAAAGGCGCCTCCATAAAATTATGATGTATGTGTGTGTGCTGATAGTGCCGGTGATTCATATCATTGGTACTTATTACTTAAATCAGCCGCCGGCCTGAATGAGCCAGTTTTGTGAGTGGGGGCCGCGCAAAAAGGGGGCTGTCCCCATTGTCAATTTTGCTGATGACAAATTGGAAATAGACGAATGAAGATTCTGAAAAGACTAGCCATCTCACTCGCTATTATCTTTGTTCTGCTCGTAGTGGCGGTGTTTGCTCTGCTGGAGCGTGATGACGGAAAGGGGCCTGTATTGAAAGATCATCCAAATGCTTTTTGGAGCGGGGCGGAAGACGGTGGCTCCTTCTTTGAAATTACAAAGTCAAGCTCCCCAAGCTACTACGTCGAAATACGCCATGAAAGCGGTGATATCTGGTCCAAAGGCTGGGTGACACATGTGAAGAAGGACGGGAGCCAGCTTTCTAACGAAGATTTTATGGGTTACGACGGAGGTGATGAAGTTTACTTGCAGGACGAAACTGCATTGAAGTTGAACCCGGCGTTGGTGAAGTAACATGACAGCATGCGCATTCCTTAACTTAACGGAAAAGGGGGCTGTCCTTAATGTTTGCTGGGTTTCAGGTGAGCAGCGCCGGCTCGAATTGGCAAAGACCCTCTATTCGCGGAGGTTTGCGTTGATGAGTAGTGCAACAAAAGTCAAAGCTATGATCATCATGGCAGCCGCATTGATCGTACCGTTTGCATTGCTCGAAATTTATGCGGTTGTCCGGTTTGGATTTGCTGAACCTTATAGTTGTTTGCTTTCCGTTCCATTGGGAGTGATTTCGTTCTTACTATTGCAGTTCGCTATTGGTTATGGGGTGGTTAAGGGGTGGGCGGTCTGCAGAATGCCTGGTAACTACTATTTATTGGTGCTTTGGATAGTCAGCTTGTTGGCGCTATTTGTGCTTCCTGTGTGTTATTCAGGTGGGCCAATGTCGTGATTAGGTATTTTTATTTTTTTATCTCTGCGATTTTGCTTTTTATGTCATTCACTGACCCAAAAACCAGATGGTTAGTGAGTGGTGTTGATGTTTACGGAAGTTTGTTTGTTTTTTGTGCGGTGCTTTATATTCCGCTGATGGCATGTGTTTTTTATTATTTTGTAAAGACAGTGGTAGTTGTTTTTAAGTCGAAGCGTTTACAAGGTGGATTTCATTCCTTGGTCGCTACCGCTGTAGGTGTTGTTGCGCTTTATAGCTTCAATCACTGGGTGTTCAATGAAATTTACTAATAATCCAGCGCAGAACATCCAGAAAAGTGGAAGTTGCGCTTGTCCGAATTTTTTCAGGGTTGTGCTCTGGGTACCGTTATTGGTGTTGCTGCTTCTCATATTGATTGAGCAGAGCAACGAAAACGCGTCGGTTTTGAACTGGCATCAGATGCTGTTGATCTACGTCCTCGCATTCGGAGTCCCGGCCTATACCGCTTTCGCCCTGTGGGCAACGCGTGAGCTGAGCGGAAAAACCGAACAGCAGATCATCAAAAAAATCTGGTGTGCGCCGCTGATGTTCATCCCGTTTTACGCCGTCCCCTGGGTGATTTATGGGCTGGTAAACGCATTGATGGGTGATATGGCTGGCTTCGCAATGACGTTGGGCTGGCTGGCTTTTTTACCGTACCTGCTCATCGCCGGCTACGTGATTTCCGGCCTGACAGTCGCGCTCTACAGGACAGTTTTTTCATGAGATCCACTACCAGGAAGGTACTCCGTGTCCTTTAACCACTACTACCAAAGCGAACTCACCGCACTTCGCCAGTTAGGTCGTCGATTCGCCGAGCGTAGCCCGGCGTTGGCGCCTTTCCTTGGCCAGGCCGGCCGGGATCCAGACGTGGAGCGGTTGCTGGAGGGCTTCGCATTCCTGACCGGTCGCCTGCGTCAGAAGCTCGACGACGAGCTGCCAGAGCTCAGCCATTCCCTGATGCACCTGCTGTGGCCCAACTACATGCGGCCGCTGCCGGCGTTCAGCATTTTGCAGTTCGATCCGTTGAAGCGTTCGGGGCCTGCGTTGAGGGTCGAGCGCGACACGCCGATCGAGAGTGTGCCAATCGATGACGTGCGTTGTCGCTTCCGCACCTGCTACCCAACCGAGGTGTTGCCGCTGGATCTGGCCGCGTTGAATTACTCGGTGAAGGGCGACGGTTCGCTGTTGAGCCTGCGTCTGGAGATGAGCGCTGACGGTCACCTCGGTGAGTTGGAACTGAGCCGGCTGCGTCTGCACTTCGCCGGTGAGCGCTACATCAGCCAGATGCTTTACCTGAGCCTGCTGCGCAATCTGGAAGGCATTGAGCTGATCCCGCTGGACGGCGCCGGCAAGCCCATCAACGGTGTCAACGGCACGCCGATGGCGTTCAAGATGCCTGGCGACCGTGTGCAGCCGGTGGGTTTTGCCGAAGAAGAAGCGTTGATCCCGTATCCGCTGAACACCTTCCGCGGCTACCGCTACTTGCAGGAATACTTCGCCTTCCAGGACAAATTCCTCTTCGTTGATATCAACGGTCTGGACCTGCTCAAAGCCCTGCCGGAAGACACGCTCAAGCAGATGCGCGGCCTCGAATTACGCTTCGACATTCGCAAGAGCGGCATCATGCGCATGCGTCCGACGCTGGACAACGTGAAGCTCTACTGCACGCCTATCGTCAACCTGTTCAAGCACGACGCCTTGCCGATCCGCCTCGACGGCAAGCAGGACGAATACCTGCTGCTGCCCGCCGAATTCGATCTGCAAAATTGCGGCGTGTTCTCGGTGGAAACCGTGACCGGCTGGAAGCCCGGCGGCCTCGGTTATCAGGAGTACGTGCCATTCGAATCCTTCGAGCACGACCCGAGTTTCGACGTGCCCAACAGCCGTCCCCATTACAGCATTCGCCAGCGTTCCTCCTTGCTACACGACGGCCTCGACACCTACCTGAGCTTCGGCATCCGCCACACCGAAGCCCATGAAACCCTGTCGATCGAGCTGATGTGCACCAACCAGAACCTGCCGCGCAAGCTCAAGCTCGGCGACATCTGCATGGCCTGTGAAGAGACGCCGGAGTTTTTGAGCTTCCGCAACATCACCCCGGCCACGTCGAGTTTCGCGCCGCCGCTGAACCGCGACTTCCTCTGGAAGTTGATCAGCAACATGTCGCTTAACTATTTGTCCCTGGCCGACGTCAATGCGTTGAAGGTGATTCTCGAAACCTACGATTTGCCGCGCTACTACGACCAACACGCGGAAAAAGTCAGCAAGCGCCTGCTCGGCGGGCTCAAATCGATCAAGCACCACCACGTCGACCGGTTGCACCGAGGGTTGCCGGTTCGCGGGTTGCGCACCGAGCTGACCATCGACCCGGAAGGGTATATCGGCGAGGGCGACCTGTTCGTTTTCGCTTCGGTTCTCAACGAGTTTTTCGCGCTTTACGCCAGTCTCAATTCGTACCACGAGCTGCGGGTAAAAAGCACACAGGGAGAGGTGTACCAATGGACACCACGTATGGGCCTGCAGCCGCTTCTTTAAGCGGACTGACCCGAGGAATACGCGAGTACTCGCTGTTTCAGGCCGTGCTGCTGGTGATTGACCGGCTGCGCGAGGCCCACCCGCACCTGAGCGAAGACGACCTGTACGATCAGCTGGAATTCCAGGCCAACCCGAGCCTGGGTTTCCCTGGCAGCGACGTTGATCGCGTGGAGTTTTTCCAAGAGCACGGGCACATGCGTGCGCGCCTGCGGTTCAACCTGATCGGCCTGGTCGGTTCCGGTTCGCCGCTGCCGGCGTTCTACGGCGAACAGGCGCTGGGCGACAGCGAAGACGGCAACCCGACCCGTAACTTCCTCGACCTGTTTCACCATCGCCTGCAACGGCTGATGCTGCCGATCTGGCGCAAGTACCGCTACCGCGCAAGCTTCCAGAGCGGCGCGCTCGACCCGTTCTCGGCGCAGCTGTTTGCCTTGATCGGCCTTGGCGGCGAAGAGATCCGCAAGGCCCAGGAACTGAACTGGAAACGCCTGCTGCCGTACCTCGGTTTGCTCAGCTTGCGGGCGCACTCGGCGGCGTTGATCGAAGCAGTGCTGCGTTACTACTTCAAGCACGCCGAACTGACCATCGAGCAATGCATCGAGCGCCGGGTGGAAATTCTCGACGAGCAGCGCAACCGTCTGGGCCGCGCCAACAGCCTGCTCGGCGAAGACCTGGTGCTGGGCGAACACGTGCGCGACCGCAGCGGCAAATTCCGTATTCACATCCGCGAACTCGACTGGCAACGCTTTCACGAATTCCTGCCGATCGGTTTCGGCTACCAGCCGTTGTGCGCGCTGGTGCGGTTCACCCTGCGTGACCCGCTCGACTACGACATTCGCCTGGTGTTGCGCCAGGAAGAAATCCGCGAACTGCGCATCGGTGAGCAGAACGCCTGTCGCCTGGGATGGACCAGTTGGCTGGGCCGCGAAAAAGCGGACGGCGTGGTGACCCTGGGCAGCAAAATTCATTAAGGACAGATGACCAATGATCAACGTAGACCTGCAACAACTTATCCAGGCGCTGGACGCCGAAACCCGTCGTGATCTGGAAAGTTCTGCCGAGCGTTGCGTCGCCCGTGGCGGCAGCAAGATCCTCGTCGAAGACTTGCTGCTGGGCCTGCTGGAGCGCCCGCAAGGCCTGCTCGCACGCGCGCTGCAAGACGCCGAAGTGGATGCCGGCGAGCTGAGCGCCGCGCTGCAATCGCGGGTCGAGCACAGCGCCTCGCGCAACCCGGTGTTCGCCCCGGAACTGGTGCAGTGGCTGCAAGACGCGTTGCTGGTGGCCAACCTTGAACTGGGCCAGAGCCAGGTCGAGCAAGCCGCGTTGATCCTCGCGCTGCTGCGCAACCCGATGCGCTACGCCGGCAGCCGTTACCAGTCGTTGCTGGCCAAGCTGAACATCGAGCGCCTGAAAGAATTCGCCCTGTCGCAGAAAGAGCAACCGGCCACCGGCAAGCCTGCCGTGCCGGGCGAATCGCTGCTGCAGCGCTTTACCCACAACCTGACCCAGCAGGCCCGCGACGGTAAACTCGACCCGGTGCTGTGCCGCGATGGCGCGATCCGGCAGATGGTCGACATCCTCGCCCGTCGCCGCAAAAACAACCCGATTGTGGTCGGCGAAGCTGGTGTTGGTAAAACCGCGATTGTCGAAGGCCTGGCTTCGCGCATTGCCGCCGGTGAAGTGCCGCAAGTGTTGAAAGGCGTTGAGCTGCTGTCGCTGGACATGGGCCTGCTGCAGGCCGGCGCCAGCGTCAAAGGTGAATTCGAGCGTCGCCTCAAAGGCGTGATCGACGAAGTCAAAGCCTCGCCGAAGCCGATCATCCTGTTCATCGACGAAGCGCACACGCTGATCGGCGCGGGCGGCAATGCCGGCGGTTCCGATGCGGCCAATCTGCTCAAACCAGCCTTGGCCCGTGGCGAATTGCGCACCATCGCCGCCACTACCTGGGCGGAGTACAAGAAGTACTTCGAAAAAGACCCGGCCCTGGCCCGTCGTTTCCAACCGGTGCAACTGCACGAACCGACCGTCAGCGAAGCGGTGACCATCCTGCGTGGTTTGGCGCAGGTCTACGAGAAGAGCCACGGCATCTACCTGCGCGACGACGCGGTGGTGGCGGCGGCGGAATTGTCCGCCCGTTACCTCGCCGGCCGTCAGCTGCCGGACAAGGCCGTCGACGTGCTCGACACCGCGTGCGCCCGTGTTCGCATCAGCCTCGCCGCTGCCCCGGAAAGTCTTGAGCGTCTGCGTGGCGAACTGGCTGAAGGTGGCCGTCAGCGTCAGGCGCTGCGTCGTGATGCCGATGCCGGTTTGTTGATTGATCACGAGGCGCTGGATGCTTTGGAAGATCGTCTGACTGCCGCCGAAGACGAAATGGTCGCCCTCGAAACGCTGTGGACCGAGCAGAAAGAACTGGCCGAGCGCCTGTTGGATCTGCGTCAGCAACTGGCCAAGGCTCGCGAAGCGGCTGCCGTCGAACCGACCGTCACGGTTGAAGAAGACGCCGAAGGCACCGTGATCGAAACCCTTGAAACGGTGAATGACGTCGCGTCCCTCGAAACCGCGCTCAACGAAACTCACAAAGCCCTGACCGATGCTCAGGTCAAAGAACGCCTGGTCAGCTTCGAAGTCTGCCCGCGTCTGGTCGCCGAAGTCATCAGCGCCTGGACCGGCGTGCCGCTGGCGCAACTGGCCCGCGAACACAACGCCAAGGTCGCCAGTTTCGCCACCGACCTGCGCACGCGCATCCGTGGTCAGGAACAAGCCGTGCACGCACTGGACCGCTCGATGCGCGCCACCGCTGCCGGCCTGAACAAACCGGATGCACCGGTGGGCGTGTTCCTGCTGGTGGGCCCGAGCGGCGTCGGCAAGACCGAAACCGCGCTGGCCCTCGCCGATTTGCTGTACGGCGGTGATCGTTTCATCACCACCATCAACATGTCCGAGTTCCAGGAGAAGCACACCGTGTCGCGCCTGATCGGTGCACCGCCGGGCTACGTCGGCTACGGCGAGGGCGGCATGCTCACCGAAGCCGTGCGGCAGAAGCCGTACTCCGTTGTGTTGCTCGATGAGGTCGAAAAGGCTGACCCGGACGTGCTCAACCTGTTCTACCAAATCTTCGACAAAGGCGTGGCCAACGACGGCGAAGGCCGCGAGATCGACTTCCGTAACACGCTGATCCTCATGACCTCGAACCTGGGCAGCGACCGCATCAGCGACCTTTGCGAAAACGGTGCACGGCCAACTGCCGAAGTGCTCGAAGAAACCATTCGCCCGGTGCTCAGCAAGCACTTCAAACCGGCGCTGCTGGCGCGGATGCGTGTGGTGCCTTACTACCCGGTCGGCGGCCCGGTGCTGCGTGAGCTGATCGAAATCAAACTCGGTCGTCTGGGCGAGCGCCTGAACCGTCGTCAGCTGGATTTCACCTACTCGCAAGACCTCGTCGATCACCTGGCCGAGCGCTGCACCCAAAGCGACAGCGGCGCGCGTCTGATCGACCACTTGCTGGACCTGCACGTACTGCCGCTGGTGGCCGACCGCTTGCTCGACGCGATGGCAACCGGTGAAAGCCTCAAGCGCGTCCACGCGACGCTCGACGGTGGCGCCAGCGTGACCTGCGAGTTCGCCTGAGGTGGGTGTGATGTTCACTCAAGTGCCGCAGCCGCTGGTGTATGCCGAAGCGTTGCTGGCGCAGTTCGCCAGCCTGTCGCGCGCGGCGGACGGCGCTGCGCTGCTGGGTGACTTCGTGCGCGGGGTGGCGGAACTCAGCGGTTGCGAGTTGACGCAGCTGTACCTGCTGGACGCGACCCACACGTGCCTGGGGATGAACGCCGAGTGCCTGAACGGCATTCTGCAGCCGCGCGAATCGGCAAGCTTGCTGGCGGATTACAACGGTGAACAACTGCTGCAATTCGCCCTGTGCCAGAACCGCGTGGTGAGCCTCGGCGAACTGAGCGGCAGCCTGCACGAAACCAGTTTCCTGCCGCCGCAGGCCACGCCGTGGCAGTCGCTGCTGTGCGTGCCGCTGGTCAATCAGCAGAAGGCGGTCGAAGGTTTGTTGCTGTGCGCCAGTCGTCGGCACATGGACCTGCAAGGCTTCGCCGATTCCCTCGGGCAACTGGGGTCGTTTGTGCTCGGCCAACTGCATCTGCTGCAACGTCTGCGTCAGCCGGTCGGTGATGCACGGCCATTGAAAGCCAGCATCCCGAGTGCCAGTGGTTACGGCTTGATCGGCAAGAGCAAGGCCATGCGCGAAACCTATTCGCTGATCAGCAAAGTCCTGCACAGCCCGTACACCGTGCTGCTGCGCGGCGAGACCGGCACCGGTAAGGAAGTGGTCGCACGCGCCATTCACGACTGCGGCCCGCGCCGTTCCCAGGCGTTCATCGTGCAGAACTGCGCGGCGTTCCCCGAGAACCTGCTGGAAAGCGAACTGTTCGGCTACCGCAAAGGCGCCTTCACCGGCGCGGATCGCGACCGCGCCGGGCTGTTCGACGCGGCCAACGGCGGCACCTTGTTGCTCGATGAAATCGGCGACATGCCGCTGTCGCTGCAAGCCAAGTTGCTGCGCGTGTTGCAGGAGGGCGAGATCCGCCCGCTGGGTTCCAACGACACTCACAAGATCGACGTGCGCATCATCGCCGCGACGCACCGGGATTTGTCGGTGCTGGTCAGCGAAGGCAAATTCCGCGAGGACTTGTACTACCGCCTCGCGCAATTCCCGATTGAGTTGCCGGCCCTGCGTCAGCGCGAAGGCGACATCCTCGACCTGGCCCGGCACTTCGCCGACAAGGCCTGCTCATTCTTGCAGCGCGATGCGGTGCGTTGGTCCGATGCGGCGCTGGATCACCTGTCCGGTTATGCCTTCCCCGGCAACGTGCGCGAACTCAAAGGCCTGGTCGAGCGCGCGGTGTTGCTGTGCGAGGGCGGCGAGTTGCTGGCCGAGCATTTCTCCCTGCGCATGGAAGCCGTGCCGGAAGACAACAGCCTGAACCTGCGTGAACGCCTGGAGCAGGTCGAACGCAGCCTGTTGCTCGATTGCCTGCGCAAAAACGACGGCAACCAGACCCTCGCGGCCCGCGAACTCGGGCTGCCGCGTCGCACGCTGCTGTACCGCCTCGGGCGCCTGAACATCAATCTCGGTGACTTCGATGGCTAGGCAAATGACCGTCGATTTCACCTCATTCGCTTCTGATAGCGCCGCCCGAACGGGCCGGCGCTTTGTGCTTTGTCTACCCCTGGAGACCCTCTGATGTCTGTTCGTCACTGGCAAGCCGTCCTGCTGACCCTCGTCGTTCTATGCGGCCTTGGCGGCTGCAGCGGCAATTACAAATTCAACGACAACACCTATCGCCCATTGGGTGATCCGCAGGCGGTCAATCGCGGCAAGTGACCGCAAGGAGTATCACCATGGAATTGGTTTTCGAAATGCTGAACACCAAGCAATTCGTGCCCACGGAGCTGTGCCAGAAGACCTTCAAGCAGGCCGGCGGCGTGATTGGCCGGGGCGAGGATTGCGACTGGATCATCCCGGACCGCAAGCGTCATCTGTCCAATCACCATGTGGACATCAGCTTTCGCGAAGGGACGTTCTTCCTGACCGACACCAGCAGCAACGGTGTCCAGGATGGCGGCAGCGGCGCACGCCTGCGCAAGGGCGAACCGATGCGCATCGAGCATGGCAGCACCTACGTGCTGGGTGATTTCGAGATCCGTGCGCGGCTGGTGCGCGACCCGGCGACCTTCGACGTCGAAGTCGGTCGCCCACAAGCGGCGGGCAGCATCATCCCGGATGACGCGTTCCTTGATCTCGATCCGCTGAACGCCCTTGATCAGCAAGAGCGCGTGTACTCGGAAATCGAAGAGTTGATCACCCCGAGCACCACCATTGAGGACACCCGTCAGCGCGCCGACTATGCGCGCATCGACATGGAAAGCCTGATGGTGCCGGAGTTGATCAACGCCCCGGCCGAACCTGCGCCAAGCCCTGTCGCAAAAGCGCCTGAGCGCCAGAGCGAAGGTTTCTGGGAGCACTTCGGTGCAGCGCTGGGCGTGGACCTCAAAGGCCTCGACCACGACGCCCGCGAAGCCCTGGCGCTGAACGCGGCACGCCTGCTCAAGCAAAGCGTCGGCGGTTTGCAGCAGAGCCTGCGCACCCGCAGCGAACTGAAAAACGAACTGCGTCTGGCCCAGACCACCGTGCAAGGCACGAACAAGAACCCGCTGAAATTCGCCGTCGATGCCGGTGAAGCGCTGGGCATTCTGTTGCAGCCGAACAAGCCGGGCCAATTGCCGGCCGAGCAGTCGATCTCCCGTGCGTTCCGCGATTTGCAGGCGCATCAGGTGGCCTTGCTGACCGCCAGCCGCGCCGCCGTTCGCGGCACGCTGGAACACTTCTCGCCGCAGCAACTGACCCTGCGTTTCGAGCGCGACAACAAGCCGTTGCTGGCCACCTCCGGCAGCCGCTGGAGAGCGTACGGTCGTTATCACCAGGCCCTGCGTCAGGACGATGACTGGAGCGAGCGCCTGCTGGCCCGCGACTTCGCTCAGGCCTACGAAGAACAGATCCGCCTGATTTCCACCCTTCACACCGACCACCAAGGATGATGCGCATGTCTCGCTGCTCGACCGCTTTTTTCAAGATGCTGACTGCGTTCGCGGTGCTGGTGCTGCTGGCCGGTTGTTCGTCGCTGTCGCCGTATTCCAAAGTGACAAAGGTCAACCTGAAGCTCACCGGCAGCGATCAGCTGAACCCGGACCTCAACGGGCGCCCGTCGCCGGTTGTCGTGCGTCTGTTCGAGCTCAAGCACCCGGTGACGTTCGAGAACGCCGACTTCTTCAGCCTGTACGAGCGCGCCAAGGAATCCCTGGCCCCAGACCTGGTGGCCAGCGAAGAACTCGAACTGCGCCCGGGCGAAACCATTGAGCTGAAACTCAGCGTGGAGGAGGGCAGCCGTTACGTCGGGATCCTCGCGGCCTACCGCGACCTGCCGGAAACCAAATGGCGCTACACGGTGCAAGTCACCCCGCTGGAAGTCACCGAGGCTGACCTGACCCTCGACCAGGCCGGTATTCGCAACAGCAACGAAAAGCTCGCCAAGGCGGATGACTGATCATGAATTCCCATAAAGTCATTTGGCAGGAAGGCATGCTGCTGCGTCCGCAGCACTTCCAGCACAACGATCGCTACTACGACCACCAGATGAAAACCCGCACGCAGTTGTTGGGCAGTTACACCTGGGGTTTCCTCAATCTCGACATCGATTTGCAGTTCCTCAACATGGGCAAACTGGTGATCAGTCAGGCCTCGGGGATTCTGCCGGACGGCAGCCTGTTCGAACTCGGCGGCAACACCGAGCCACTGGCGCTGGACGTGCCGCCGAACACCGGCAACACGCCGATTTACCTGGCGCTGCCGCTGGTCACCGGTAACCACATCGAGTCGCGCCGCCCGGAGCAATCCGACGTGCTGGCGCGCTACACCGCGTACGAAGCGGAAGTGGCCGACTCCAACGCCGGCGACGATTCCGCCAGCCAGGTCAGCTGCGGTCGCCCGGACTTCAAACTGTTGCTCGGCGAGCAGCAGAGCGATCAGGCCTACGTGAAGCTGAAGATCTGCGACGTGCTCGACACCACGCCCGACGGCGTGATCAGTCTCGATCCGGATTTCGTGCCGACCTACATTCAGGCGCATTCCTCCAGCTATTTGCTGTCGTGCCTGAAAGAAGTGATCAGCATGCTCGGTCACCGGGGCGACACCATCGCCGAGCGCATCCGCTCCAACGGCAAGGTCGGTGGCGCGGAAGTCGGCGACTTCATGATGCTGCAACTGATCAACCGCACCGAGCTGCTGCTGCGTCACTACCTCGGTCTGGAACAGGTTCACCCGGAAGAGTTGTACCGCACGCTGCTGACCATGCTCGGTGATCTGGCGACCTTCTCCAGCGACAGCAAACGCCCGCGTCTGGACAGCCGTTACCAGCACAGCGACCAGGGCGCGAGCTTCCGCAAACTGATGGAAGCGATCCGTCAGGTGCTGTCGATGGTGCTCGAACAGCACGCCATCGAACTGGTCCTGCAAGCGCGTCAGTACGGGATCATCGTCTCGCCGTTGCACGACCACAAACTGCTGGGCTCGGCGTCGTTCGTGCTCGCGGCCAGTGCCAACTGCGATTCCGAAGAACTGCGCCACCGCTTGCCGGCGCACCTCAAGGTCGGCCCGGTGGAGCGCATCCGCCAACTGGTCAACCTGCACCTGCCGGGCATCAAGGTCAAACCGTTGCCGGTGGCCCCACGGCAGATCGCGTTCCACTCCAACAAAACCTATTTCATCCTCGAACTCAGTTCCGAAGACCTGGCACAACTGGAGCGCTCCGGCGGCTTCGCGTTCCACGTGTCCGGCGAATTCGCCGAGCTTGAATTGAAATTCTGGGCCATCAGGAACTGACCGACATGATCAAGGACATGGAACACCATCAGGACGATAAAACCGTCTTGCTCGACCGCCAGGGCCACGGCCCGGCGCAAAGTCCGCTGACCGACTTCGCCGCACCGCCGCGTTTCGAACAACTCGAAGAGCGGATGATCTACGCCGCCCGCCTGCGCCCGGCAGAGACCTTCAACATCAGCCTCAATTCGCTGGTGGCCGCCGGTTCCGACCTGTTGTCGGAAGTGGTTCGCCTCAAGCACAGCGACAGCCGCGAAGACATGTACGCGCTCAACGAGCGCCTGACCGCCGGGCTGAAACTGTTTGAAGTGCGTGCGCTGCACAACGGCGCCGAAAGCAGCCAGGTGATGGCTGCGCGTTACGTGCTCTGCACCGTGGTCGACGAAGCCGTCGTGACCACGCCGTGGGGCAACGAAAGCGAGTGGTCGCAGATGAGCCTGCTCAGCAGCTTCCACAACGAAACCTTCGGTGGCGAGAAGTTCTTCCAGCTGCTGGATCGCCTGTCGAAAAACCCGGTCAAGCACCTGCCGATGCTGGAGCTGATGTACCTGTGCCTGTCCCTCGGTTTCGAAGGCAAGTACCGCGTGCAAGCGCGCGGCATGCTCGAACTCGAAGGCATCCGCGACGCCTTGTATCGGCAGATTCGTCAGCTGCGCGGCGACGTGCCGCGTGAACTGTCGCCGCATTGGGAAGGCTTGAACGACCAGCGTCGCAGCCTGGTGCGCATCGTGCCGGCGTGGATGGTGGTGCTGTTCACCGTGGTCTGCCTGGTGGTGATGTATTCGGGGTTCGCCTGGGTCTTGGGCGAGCAGCGCGACACCGTTCTGCAACCTTATCAGCCGCTGGATTCCGCCGCGGCCCAGCCGCTGTCGCAGCCGTAAACAGGGACGTGTGATGAAAAAGTTTTTCAAGAAAGTCGGCGCGTTCGTGCGCCAGACCTGGGTCTGGACCTTGCTGCTGGTGCTGTTCGTCGCGCTGCTGGTCTGGTTTGTCGGGCCGCTGCTGGCCGTCGATGACTACAAGTTCTGGGAAGGTTCGACCTCCCGCCTGCTGACCATCAGTGTGCTGTTCCTGATCTGGGGCCTGACCATGGTCTTCGTCAGCTGGCGTGCCGGTGTGCGCAAGAAAGCGGTCGAAGAGACTGAGGATGGACAGGATCGTATCCGCCGTGAAGAGTTGATCGACGAAGAGCAGAAGGAGTTGAAGGAGCGTTTCAAGGACGCCCTGAAAACCCTGAAGACCTCGAGCCTCTATCGCGGCCGCAGCGAACGCTGGCGCAGCGATTTGCCGTGGTACTTGCTGATCGGCCCGCAGGGCAGCGGCAAGACCAGCCTGCTGGACTTCTCGGGCCTTGAGTTTCCGATCAACAAGATCGACCGCAAACTGACCCGCGACACACTCGGCACCCGTCATTGCGACTGGTATTTCGCCGACCACGGTGTGCTGATCGACACCGCCGGACGTTACCTGACCCAGGCGGATGCCGAAGTCGATGGCAGCGCCTGGAGCACTTTGCTCGACCTGCTGCGCAAGCGTCGTCGCAACCGTCCGTTGAACGGCGTGCTGGTGACCATTCCCGTGGAATTGCTGCTGGGCGCTAACGAGCAGGATCTGGAGACGCTGGCGCGTCAGGTGCGTGCGCGCCTGCAAGACGTGCATCAGAAACTGCACGTCGATGTGCCGATCTATCTGGTCCTCAGCAAGGCTGACCAGTTGCTCGGTTTCGACGAGTTCTTCGACCAGCTGACCCGCGAAGAAAGCGATCAGGTGCTCGGCACCAGCTTCCGCAAAGAGCAGAGCGGCACCGACGTCACCGTGCTGCGCGCCGAGTTCGAAGAGCTGCTGCGTCGCCTCAACAGCCAAGTGATCATGCGCATGCACCAGGAGCGCGACACCCAGCGCCGTGGTCGCATCCTCGACTTCCCGCATCAACTGGGGCAGATCGGCGAGCGGCTGTGCCTGTTCGTCGACATGGCGTTCACCGGCAACCGTTATCAGCGTGTCAGCCAGTTGCGCGGCTTCTACCTGACCAGCGCACCGCACCTGACCCAGGAAATGGACCAGACCACCGCCGGCATCGGCGCCAATCTGGGGATCAATTCCGGCGTATTGCCGACCCTTCGCAGCGGCCGTTCGCGGTTCATTCACCATTTGCTCAGCCGGGTGATTTTCCCTGAGGCCGATCTGGCCGGTCTGGACAAGCGCGAACGCAGCCGCATCCATTGGGGCCAGCGTGCGTTGTACGTCGGTGCATTGGCGGCGTTGGGCCTGTTCGGCCTGCTGTGGGCAAGCGGTTTCTCGGCCAACTATGAGCGCCTGGAAAACCTGCGCAACCTGGCGCAAACCTGGACGCAACAGCGCTCGGCCCTGACCGCCCGTGATGATTCGATGGCGGTACTGAAGACCCTCGACACCAGCTACGCGGCGACCCAGGTGTTCCCGAAGAAGGGCGATGTGGGTTACCACGAGCGTGGCGGCCTGTATCAGGGCGAAGACGTCAATCCGGTGGTGAAGGCGGCTTACGAGCGCGAGCTCGAAAAGCAATTGCTGCCGAAGGTCGCGACCCTGCTGGAAGGGCAGATCCGCGCCAACATGAAGGACCGCGAACGCCTGCTCAACAGCTTGCGCGCGTACCTGATGCTAAACATGAAAGATCGCCGCGATGCGGTGTGGCTCAAGGATTGGGTCGCGACTGACTGGTCCCTGCGTTACGCCGGCAACACTGCGGTGCAGAACGGTCTGAACACGCACTTCGAGCGCTTGCTCAAGCTTCCGTTTATCTACCCGCTGAACGATCAACTGGTGGCTCAGGCGCGTCAGGTATTGCGCAGCGAGTCGCTGGCCAACGTGGTTTACCGGATGCTGCGCGAGCAGGCCCGAGACCTGCCGGAATACCGTTTGAGCCAACACCTGGGCCCGCAGGGTGCGCTGTTTGTCGGCACCGATTACGTGATCCCGGGTTTCTACACCCAGCAGGGTTATCAGCAGTATTTCTCGGTGCAGGGCAGTGCGCTGGTCACCGACATCCTGCGTGACAACTGGGTGCTGGGCGAAGGTTCGGGCATCAGCGGCATGGACTTGCGTCGCCTGATGGTCGAACTGGAGCAACTGTACTTCCGCGACTACGCCAACTTCTGGAGCGAAGCCGTGGGCCAGGTTGCACTGCCTCCGATCAACGATTTCAGTGAGGGCGCCGAGCAACTGGCGGGCCTGACCTCGGCCAACTCGCCGGTGCTGCAACTGCTGGTGGAAGTGCGCGAGAACACCCGGTTCCCGGCAGAAGCCGAGGCGGTTGATCAAGCGGCTGATGCCGCTGCCGCACTGGGCGAGCAGAAAGGCAAGTTGGGCAAGCTGGGCAAACTGGCGTCTGCCGCCGCGGACAAAGCCTCGGACATGGCCGCGATCAAAAACCTGCCGGACACCGCGAAGAAATCCCTGCAACGCCGCTTCGAACCGCTGCACCGTTTGCTGGATGACAACAACGGCCCGGCCGCTGATTTGACCCCGGCGCTGACGGCGCTCAATGACCTGCAAATGCAACTGTCGAGCCTTGCTCGCGCCAGTGCGCCGGAGCAGGCCGCGTTCGAAATGGCCAAGACCCGCATGAGCGGCCAGCGTGATGCGCTGAGCAACCTGCGCAATGCCTCGAACCGCCTGCCGCGCCCGGTCAGCGTGTGGTTCAACGTGCTGGCCGAAGACACCTGGCGTCTGGTGCTCAACGATTCCTACCAGTACCTGAACCAGCGTTATCAAAGCGAGCTGTACAGCTTCTACGGCAAGGCGATCAACAAGCGCTACCCGTTCAGCGCCCACAGCACCAGCGACGTGGCGATCAGCGACTTCCGCGAGTTCTTCAAGGCGCAGGGCATTGCCGATCGCTTCTTTGATACGTACATGCGTCCGTTCGTGAGTGGCGATCCGGGCAACTACCGTCTGCGCAGCATTGACGGTCACAGCATGCCGATCTCCAAGGTCTACCTCGACCAGATGGCCGCGGCCCAAGTGATCCGCCAGAGCTTCTTCTCGATCAACCCGGCGGAACCGCAAGTGCAGTTCAAACTGGAGCCGTACACCCTCGACCCGGCCGTCAGTCGTTCCGAATTCAAGTTCGGCGACAAGACCATCGAATACCGTCACGGCCCGATTGTGCCGGTGTCGTTCAAATGGCCGACCGATGCTGAAGACGGGCGCACCAGCCTGGTGATGGACAAGATGGCGGGCCGCCCGATCGGCATCGAGAAGAACTCCGGCCCGTGGTCGCTGTTCCGTCTGTTCGACCTGATGCAGACCGAGTACCTCAGCGGTCGTGATGTGCTGGTGCTGAAGGCGGACGTCGGTGGCCTGCGCGCCAACTACTTGCTGACCAGCCAGCGCACGCCGAACCCGTTCGACATGGGCGTGCTGCGCACCTTCCGCATGCCGGTGCAGCTCTGATGCTGGTTGCCAGTTCCTGGCGCAGCGCTGCGCGCACCGATGCCGGCAAGGTTCGGGCGCGCAACGAAGATGCTTTCCTCGACTGTCCGCAGCAGGGGCTGTGGGTGGTCGCGGACGGCATGGGCGGTCATCAGGGCGGCGACGTTGCCAGCCAGTTGATCGTCGCCAGCCTGGCGGAATTGCCGGCGCAGGATGACTTCGACGAACGACTCAAAGGCATTCGCCAGTGCTTGCACTGGCTGAACCGCCGCTTGGGTCAGGAGTTGACCGTCACCGCCGGGCGCCACGACAGCATCATGGGCAGCACCGTCGTGGCGCTGCTGGTGGAAGGCAATCGCGCGGCCTGCATCTGGGCCGGCGACAGCCGTTGCTACCTGTGGCGCGGCCAGCGTTTGTACCAGCTGTCCAAGGACCATTCGCTGCAACAGCAACTCATCGACGAGCAACAGATGAGCGTCGAAGACGCCAGCGCGCATCCCGCCGCGCATGCCTTGACCCGTGCGGTCGGGGCGGCCGAGCAGCTGACGCTGGACGTGCTCGAACTCGAGGTTTACCCCGGCGATGCGTTTCTGTTGTGCAGCGATGGTTTGTACAACGGGCTGAGCAGCGATGCCTTGGGTAGCGCCCTGAGCCTGACCGCGCCGCATGTCGCGCTTGAGCGTCTGTTCGACGGCGCGCTGCGTGGCTCGGCCCGGGACAACCTGACTGCCGTGGTGATCCGCCAATGACCCAACTCATGCCGCCGCTCGACGACCTGCTGATGAGCGAAGAGCAAGCCAATAACCTGACTTACTTTGCGTTCGCCAAGTCGCATCAAGCTGAGCCCGCGTTGGCGCCGACAAGGGCCAGTGTCGGTGAACTGCCAGACGTGCTGGCAGGGCGTTACCGCATCGAGCGTCTGCTCGGTGCCGGTGGCATGGGCGCGGTTTACCGTGCACGGGACTTGCTGAGCGAACAGTTCGGCGATCCCGACCCTTACATCGCGCTGAAAATCCTCAGCGAAGAATTTGCCGAATCGCCGGACGCCAGCGCCTTGCTCTACAGCGAGTTCGCCCTGACCCGACGACTGCGCCACGACAACGTGCTGCGACCGCACACCTTTGAAGTGGACACCGATTGCCAGCGCGCCTTCATCACCATGGAACTCATGCGTGGGCTGACCCTGGACAAACTGCTCTGCGAACGGCCACTCGGCCTGCCGTGGAAAGAACTGCGCGACATCGCGCTGCCGCTGCTCGACGCACTGGCCTACGCCCACGCGCGCGGCGTGCTGCACGGCGACATGAAGCCAAGCAACGTGATGCTCAGCGAAGAAGGCGTGCGCCTGTTCGACTTCGGTCTGGGCCAAGCCGAAGAGGGCATCCTGCCCGGCCTACCTCATTTGAGCCGCGACCGCTTCAACGCCTGGACCCCAGGCTACGCCGCACCGGAACTGCTCGAAGGCCAGCCACTGTCAGCCAGCGCCGACGTCTACGGCGTGGCCTGCGTGCTTTACGAATTGGCGGGCGGCAAGCACCCGTTCCGCCGCTTGCCCTCGACCCAGGCCCGTGACGAACACCTGGAGCGCGAGCTGCACGCCCCGAAAAATCTACCGAAACACTGCTGGCCAGCCCTGCGAACGGCGCTGGCATTCGATGCGGCCGATCGAACGATCACCGCCGCACAACTGCGTGACGCCATGGGCGCCACTTTGTCTTTGCTGCAACGTCTGCGACTTCGGGCGTAACGGATGACTACCGAACAGGGAGCAAGCAATGTTCAACCCAGCTAACGAAACGCACTTCAGCCTGACTGTCGAAGACTACGTCGGCGACCTGCAAGTGCTGTCGTTCACCGGCACCGAAGGCATCAGCCAGCCGTATCGCTTCGACCTCGAACTGGTCAGCGAAAACCCCGATCTGGACCTGGAAAAACTCCTGCACAAACAGGCATTCCTGGCGTTCGATCCACAGGGCAGCGGCATCCACGGCCAGATCTACCGCGTCGCCCAAGGTGATGCCGGCAAGCGCCTGACCCGCTACAAAGTCTCCCTGGTGCCGCACCTGCAATACCTGCATCACCGCACCAACCAGCGCATCTACCAGCAGATGTCCGCGCCGAAAATCATCGCGCTGATCCTCGAAGAACACGGCATCAAGGGCAACGCCTACAACTTCCAGCTCAGCCAGCCATGCCCGGACCGCGACTACTGCGTGCAGTACGACGAAACCGACCTGCACTTCGTCCAGCGCCTGTGCGAAGAGGAAGGCATTCACTACCATTTCCAGCACAGCGCCAAAGCTCACCTGCTGGTGTTCGGCGACGACCAGACCGTATTCCCCCAACTCGGCCAGCCAACCGCGTACGTGCAAGGCAGCGGCATGGTCGCCGACGAACCGGTGATCAAAGGCTTCAAACTGCGCCTGGAAACCCGCACCAGCCGCACCACCCGCCGCGACTACGATTTCGAAAAACCACGCCTGCAACTCGAAGCTGCTTACAAGCCCGATGTTCAGAGTGACGAACCAGACCTCGAAGACTACGACTACCCCGGCCGCTTCCTCGACCGCGCGCGCGGCAAATTCCTCAGCCAGCGCGTCCTCGAACGCCACCGCGCCGACTACCAGCAAGCCGAAGGCCACGGCGACCAGACCCGCTTGATCAGCGGCCACTTCCTGGAAATGTCCGACCACCCGCGCACCGAGTGGAACGACCTCTGGCTGCTCACCGAAATCGTCCACGAAGGCAAACAACCGCAAGTCCTCGAAGAGTCCGTGACCAGCGACACCACCGACAACAAAGACGACTTCCACCAGGGCTACCGCAACCGCTTCCTCGCCACCCCATGGGCCGTGTTCTACCGCCCGGCACTGCAACACCCGAAACCGAGGGTACTCGGCAGCCAGACCGCCAAAGTCACCGGCCCCGCCGGCGAAGAAATCCACTGCGACCAGTACGGCCGCATCAAAGTGCAATTCCACTGGGACCGCGAAGGCCAGGCCGACGACAAAACCAGCTGCTGGATGCGCGTCTCCTCAAGCTGGGCCGGCGACCGCTACGGCGCCATCGTCATCCCGCGCATCGGCATGGAAGTCCTCGTCACCTTCCTCGAAGGCGATCCCGATCAACCGTTGGTGACTGGTTGCCTGTACCACAAGGAAAACCAGGTTCCCTACGACCTGCCGGCGAACAAGACGCGCAGCGTGTTCAAAACCCTCAGCTCACCGGGCGGCGGCGGGTACAACGAACTGCGGATTGAGGACAAGAAAGGCGCGGAGCAAATCTTCATCCACGCCCAGCGGGATTGGGATGAAAACATCGAGCACGACCAGAAGATTCGCGTCGGGAACGAACGGCACGACACGGTGGTGAAGAACACCTACACCGAGCTGAAGGCTGAAGAGCATCGCACCACGATTGCTGATCGCAAGGTGGAAACGCGGGTGGATGATCACCTGACGATTGGGCAGAACCAGCATGTCAAACTCGGAAACGCGCAACTGACCAGCGCCGGGAAAGAGATACACCTGAAGGCTGGGGCGAAGATTGTTATTGAGGCAGGGTCGGAGCTGACCATCTTGGGTGGTGGCAGCTTTATCAAGCTGGATGGCGGTGGGGTGACGGTTGTTGGGCCGATTGTGAAGATCAATGCCGGTGGGTCGGCGGGCTCGGGGACCGGGATTGGGATTAAACCGCCGGTGCTGCCGGGGGCGGCGGATAAGGATAAGGCGGGGAGTTTGATGGATCAGGCGTTGGGGAATGCGGTGCCTGAGAAGGTTAAACCGGAGGCTTTTTTTGTGTTTTCTGAGTGATCATTCATCCGCTTAAAGGATCTGATATATGAAATATCAACGGCGCCTCACTCTTGCACTGGTCATGTCAGTGTTCGGAATATTTTCAAATTGCGCAATGGCAGGCGGAGCGAATTTAAATTCGTGTCCATCCACAGTCTTTTCAAAGTTTCTATCTGCTTATCTGGAAAATCCTTCCATTCAACAGGAGTTTACTCATATCCCGTTGAAAAAATTAATTACGGTAGACGCTGAGCCTGAACCAGAGCAAAAAATAGTTCTATTGGATAAGCAAAAGGTGACTTTTCCAGTAATTTCTGGGGAAAAGAAACGAGCCGTCGACGGCGTTGAAGTGACAATTTTAGAAGAAGTCAACGGTGTTGCAAAAGTAAAAATAGAGAAGCCAGATACCGACTATCAAGTTTTCTATGTGTTTAAGTTTGAAGAGTGTTGGTTTTTGGATGAAATTCAAGACTACTCGCTTTGATGGAAAATTAAAAAGGAAGTTATATGTCTTTCAATGAAGTGATGCTCCGTGTTCTGCCTCCAGTTGGTGATCACCAACCTCATATCACAGGAGTTTATGGCGAACAGCGTGCGAGTGGCCCTCATGGAGGGACAGATTTTAACTATATTGGCGGCCAGAATGGTATTAATCTACAGAATCCAAAAGTCTATGCGCCAATAGCCGGAACCGTAACATTTACCGGCGGCAATTATGGCACGATAAAAATCAAAGATGCGGACGGCAATAGTCATGAGATTCTGCATACGAGTAGTCACGTTGTAAGCCAGGGAGAAACTGTTGCTGCAGGTAATGAAATTGGTACTATGGGGGGGAAAGGACCGAATGGTGTAACCCAATACCCACGCCATGTTCACTATCAAATGAAGGATCCAAACGGCAACCTTATTAGTCCAGAGGTTTGGTGGGGTCAACAGACTGTTACTCTGAGCACAGCAACACCTGAATCAGCTGCGTTTAGCCTTCTTAATTTTCAGTTTCCAATACGGAAGTCGGGCAGCGGACGGTATAAAGATGCGGATGAGGTTTTTTCTGCACTACAAGGTGAAACTTCGGGTAATTATCTTCTAGGTAGCCATAAGTTTTGGCATGGGGGAATTCATATAAGTAATTCAAGCGCCCCTCAATGCATTAGTGATGAGCCAGTTCGCTGTATGGCTGATGGTGTGGTCGTCGCCTACCGTCTGAACAAAGACTATGAGAAGTCCACATTTGAGGGTGAGAGCGGCTCTGAGGTACTGAAGTATTCAAACTCTTTTTGTTTGGTCCGACATGATTACAAATCTCCGTCCAATAGTCAGGCAACTCCTAATACAAATAACACTCTAACATTCTATAGTTTGTACATGCATTTGCTGCCATTTCAGCACTATCCGCTCGAGCCTGGAGGAGGAACTATTGCTCGGTCGAAGCCCGAGTATTGGCAAGGTAAGGTTCGCGCGAAAGTCACTGGCAGTGGGCTAGTTCTACGGAATGCGCCTGCTACTTTGACTGATGGAGCCAATGCTGGGACGAAAAAAGGTAGCTCTATGGTCTTGAGCACTAATAGTATTATCGAATTCGATAGTTCGAAAATCCTTAATCTAAAGCTGAATGGTAAGCTGCTTAGAATGGCCGAGTGTGTATTTATTCCGAGCTCCTCGAATCCACCTACTGGACTAAAAAATCAAAGTGCAGCTGTACCTTCTAATTTTTGGGCTTGTGTAGAGGATGTGAGCCCCAATCGTGTTGTCGAATGGCAGGAAATAACGCCAACGAGTTTTGATGCGGTCGTTCCAATGAATATGAAAATCAAAGCGGGAGACACGATTGGATACCTTGGCCTCAATGAGGTCTTGGCGGGTCCTAACGGGGGGGTAGTCCGTAAGCACCAAGTTCATTTGGAGATTTTTACACTGGATCCAAAAGTCGACGATTTTCTGAAAAATACGGCTGGCGTAAAAAAAGGAAAACGATATATTCATCTGCCTTCAGGTACTGTTCTGGTCAAGAAAACTCCTGAGACAGGAAGTGTGACCTTGGGAACGGATCATTGTGTTGATCTGAGCAAGTCTCCGATATACAAAGATCCGACTGAGTGGTATGAAGTATCTGTTAAGGAAAACAATCAAGATATTAAAGGATTGATAAAAAAGACAGAAGCAAAGGTAGTCACTCAACACGACTGGGAAAAGTTAGGGTTTCGTGTCGTAAAGGAAATTAATTCTAATTCTGACGGGTTTTTAGATCCGGATGATATGCCGCCTTTTTTCAAAGAGCTATATGACGATCTGGATAATCTTGGTAACCACGATAACAAGGTGACGCCGGAGGATTTTCCTGAAGCATTAAAAAACGCAGAGTTTCGAGATCACTGGTCTAGATTAGTTGCGTATCATCCTACTGAGTGGAAGGAAAAATCAGACTCTGCAAAATGGAGTCGACTAAACCAGATACTTGAAGGGTCTCCGGCGATTCTTAAGCTAGAAAAAGATCGGATTGATAAACTGGTTTTTTGGGACGATCCAGTCATTCAAGAAAAGGGTCTTGGTGATGGAAATATTTGGCACTTCCATCCAATCGCAATGATTGGAAATTTTTTAGCCAAAGAGTCGTCAAAGGCTGGGCAAATTACCTACGATGCTGAGGGTAATGACATCCCAGGCTCCCCGTTTTTCAGTCGTCATATACACTGGCCAGGGAATGATTTGTCAGGCGTTACCTTAGGACGCGGATATGATATGGGGTTTAGATCCGAAACGGAAATATACAACCATATGATCGCTGCTGGGGTAGAAGATGCTCAGGCTACGAAGATATCTAAAGCTCGGCAGTTTAAGGGCACAAACGCGAGAGATTTTGTGGCTCAGAATCGCGCCGATATAGGCACGATAACAATCGAGCAGCAAGAAGCACTATTTGATTTGATTTATCCAGGCTACGTTGTTAAGGCTGTCGCAAATTATAATTACTGGACATCTCCTTTTTCAGAGCGTTTGGAGTGGGATGCATTAAGCCAAATCGTTAAAGATATCTTGGTGGATTTTGTATACCAAGGATTCACAAAAGGGGCAAATCCAATGAAGGCAGGGATGAAGGATGACGTTGATCAGTTAATAAGCTATATCGAAAATAATCCTACAATTAGACAGTACGAAGACGGTCGAAAACGCGCTGCTTACTTGAGAAAAAATCGCTAGGAGATATACATGAGAAATTTATTGCTTTTTGCCGCTCTCTTAATCCCTTTGTCAGTTGCTGCAACGCAATCGGATTGCGCTAATATTTCTACCAGTCAACAAGTAGATGTCTGCGCAAAGCAGGCGAAAGAGTCCGCAGATGCTAACCTTAATGTTAGCTATCAGAGACTGATAAAAAGGGTTGGATCTCAATACCAAGTTGACGCTACTCTGCGCGATGAATTCATGAAAAAGTTGAAAGAGTCTCAGCGTGCTTGGTTGAAACTACGTGATACGAATTGCGCTCTTGAGGCATTTGAAATTGAAGTTGGGCAGCCTGCCTATGTTACTACTGTGAATAACTGTGTTGCGCGAATGAGTTTGGATCGTTCTGTCTATCTGGATAAAACGCTACCCGATTTGTAGTGCGAATAGGGGGGCAGATCGCGTTCTAATAATTATCTGAAAAGGTGATCTGTCCCCGTTTTTATTTTTTCGAAAAATTCCATTGCAGTGCAGCAGGGCGTAGCAGACCGATTTGTTTCAGAGAAGGCGAAAGCACAGGGGCGTTTGAAAGATGAAAGCGGCCACTAATATTCTGATGTTTGCTGTTGAAGTGCTTTTTGCCAGTATTTCAGTGGCTCAAAACAGTTTGGCGCTTTACGTTTCCGATTCAGGAAGTGCGGCTTTAACGGAGGGGCAAGGACGTGCCTCGTTGCTAGTTCTTGCTGGGGGAAACGATAATGGGCAGGCTACGTCGGGTAGTTGCGTAATCGCAGCAAGTTTAACAACTGTAGAAGGAGGCTTTAAAGGTAACCTCTTTCCCGTCAGTACGGGCATAAACAGCTATAGTGAAGAACAAGCGCAGGGAAAAAAAACAAACGTCGAAAGTGATTCCGCGACGATAGTTATAACTGATGTGGATGATGTGGGTATTTGTGCATTAGATAATAGTCTGGTTAATCGCTATAAAAAGATTCTGCTCAATGACAAGAAACATAAAATTGTTTATTCGGAAATGATTGATCTCGCTCACGCCAATGCTCTGTCGTTGTTTAAAAAAGGAAAAAAAGAGGAGGCGATCATCGGGCTTTCTCCTTATGCGGAAAATTATAAGCCTGCTTGGCTGGCTGACAAAGAATTGGCTGGTGTAGTTGTGTCAGCGATAAATGATTATGCCTATTTTCTACAGGAGCATAATCAAGCAGCGGAATCTATCCCGTTTCTAAAAGATATCGTAACTGCTCAGCCAAATAGAGCGGTCGCTTGGTTGAATTTGGCGGATTCGAACTGGGCGGTTGGCAACAAAAACGATGCCGTAAAACAATATGCTGAATATAAAAAGCTCATGCTGTCGGTAAACAAAAAACCCAAAATCCCTTCACGAGTATTTGAACGCTCTGGAGTTTCCTCTAGTTTTTAATGAAAAAGGGAAAGGGGCGGATTTGTTTAGTTTAGCTCGGCACTTTGTTCCGTCCCTTTTATGCGTTGATTGTCTTAGGTGATGTATGAAGTTTTCGAAGTTCGTGCCGTCGGTTTGTATTGTTTACCTGGGGTACGCAGCAGCTGAAATTCCAGATATCGGCTCTGTCTCGGAAGTCGGGGTTGGTCGCGTGGGCAATAATGTCGTCAGGTATATAAAGACATTAGGTAATAGTTGTCTTGATGTTCAGGTTGTTAGCCCTGAAAAAAACTTGGAAGTTTTGTCTTTTTCGAACTTCTGTACCTTTGAAGGTAAAAAATTCGGTTCGGATTTTGCTGATGCTGGTTTCGAGGATATTTCGGTGAAAGCTGACGGTATTCATTTGACACTCAGCCTTACCCCATTGCAGCCAACCGGTGAGCAGCGCAGACGCTGTGTCATTCCTGTTGCGGCTACGATAATTAAAGACCTGGACTGTTCCGAAGCAGGGAAATAAATGAGATGAGTCGGATTCATTTGCTGCTTTGCTCGAGTGCGTGCATAAATACAAGGAAATAGTATTGAATAAGTTGTTTTGGTTAGTGATGTTCTTATGTCCTCCGATTGTGGCGGCTGAACCGATCTTTCAAACCCCGCTGTCGTGTGCGCAGGAAGCGAGGGTCATGAATAATTGCTCGGTGGTTCTGGATAGCAATAATTATCTGGTGGATGCCGGTTCCGGTAAAAAGTTGTCCGGCACGCCGGAGCCGACTGGAGCTTTGAATTCGTCTGAGCTCTATCGGGATGGTAGTCAATACATTCTGGCGAGTGAAAATTTTTCGACGGCTCAGTCCCGCCGCTGGGTGGTGTTTGGATACGAAGATGGAAGAGTTCAATTGCGGAGGATTTACATCTTCTCCTTAGACACCTCTAAACAGTCAGGACCTTATTGGCACGGTTACGATTGCCGACCTGACTCCAAACCATTCCCTCCGCCAAGCGGTGTGCCTTTCAGCGAATCAGCTATGCAGGCATTGTGTGGAGATGTCGAGGGTGACGTGGTCGTTGTGCCGATAGACCCATCCGTCTCTGTGCCCTCCAAATCCGTGGGCGTAAGCGTTCCCGTGTATAGAGCCCGAACCCGGGTAGGCGTTGCGACTTACGTATTTGCTGGAAGTGACGAACCGAATCTGCCGACGGTGTTCTGCCTGTCCAATTGCGTTTCCCGCCCATCGGAAAAGACCAGGTCGCCGGCGGGGAATGCTTCACCTGCTTCAAGTGTTTCCGTTAGCGCTAAGGAAACCTGCAACCCCGACAGCTTCACCAATCCCGATTTGATCACTTGCGGTCAGCAAAGCCTTGAGAAAGTCGATGCCGTCTTGAATGACCAATACAAGAAAGCAATGGTCAGTTTGTCTCCCGCAGACAAGAAGCAACTGACAGACGTGCAAAGAAAGTGGGTGCGATTCAAAGAAACATATTGCGAGGAAATCTATCAGTCCGCTTTACCGGGAGCGGAGGCGCCCATCGAGAAGCTTGCGTGTTTGGCGCGTGCAACCAATGCCCGGTTGGGTGAGCTCATTTATCTACAGACAGGGCTGCCGAATGATGGCTTTTACAAAGCTGCATCGTTGATGGCAGGGCAGGATCGAGAAAACGGCCTAAAGGCCTCGATCAACCTGCTAGGCGGAGTTGAATTCGACGATCCGGTTTGGAAGCAATATGCCGATGCGCAGTGCGACATGAGTTTCCGCATGTTGCGCGAAGACCTCGCCTATTGCGCTGTACGAATGCGTTTTCAGTTACCCATGAACCGCTAAAAAAAGACAGGTCTGAACTCGCCGCCCGAGACAGGCTGTTGAGTCAGGGATTATCGAGAAAGGGGACGCCAAGTCCCCTTTTTTACGTCGATTGATGCGCCACCATCGCCAGCAAGCTGGCTCCTACAGGTCAGCTGACTCGGCTTTGTTGCTTGGCGAAAATCGCCGCCATTTCCGGTTCATCCAAATGATCCAGCGCTCGCTCAACCAACAAATGCACGCCGTCGGCCATGCGGCTGAGCGCCAGGGCTACGGAGCGGCGTGAGCCTTCCACCCCGTCGGCGAGGTCGGAGGCGATGGCGCTGATGGACAGGAGGTCTTCCGAGGCGTTGGCGAGGAGGGCTTCAGTGTTGATGTCGGGGCAGACGCTGAAGAGGTCGCCGTTGCGACGTTTGGATTTTTTATCCGGCGGTGTGCCGAGGTGATGGTCGAGGGCGCGCTCGGCAGCTTCGTGGAGTTTTTTGGAATCTAAGGATTCGTAGGGAGAGGTGGCTTCGTGTTCGGGCGATTTGGATGTCGGATTGGTCATTGGTGTAAATCCTTGGAGTTAATGAATTGTTTTTCTCCGATTTCGGACTTGCACATCCGGTCGCTGATTTCGCGGCAACGAGCAAAGGTTATCGATGAAGATCAGGGATGCCTAGTTCATGAACAACACCACGAGTTGAAGGAAATATCCGATAGCCTCGAGCGTAGAAAGACCAAAAAACCTCAGCTTTTAAACAACAGCGTTTCGTCAATGACTTGGTAGTCATCAGCGTCAAAAACCACGGCATCTTCTTCTAACACTGCGCAATAGTGGCGTTCTCGCTCGAAGCCGCTACACTGCGCCGGCCGTTCATTTTCCTTTTGAGGCTGTGCGCATGAAATTTCGTTTTCTTCTGTGGATGCTGGGTTTGTTGATGGGTAAGGCCAGTCGGACTAATCCTGCGTTTCAGCAGCAGTTGGGTGACAAGGAGTTGGTGTTCCAGCTACAGACCCTGGACGGGAAAGTGGCGCGGCATTTCTTTGTGAAGGATCAGCGCATTACCAGTAAGTCGGGCGTGTATGCCGAGCCGGCGTTTGCGATTGCGTTTAAAGATGCGGCGTATGGCTTCGCCACGATGCAGGCGAAGAACAAGCAATTGGCGTTTATGACGGGGATTCAGGACAAGTCGATTCAGATCAAGGGCAACCCGGCGTTGGTGATCTGGTTTCAGGGGTTGACCAAGTATTTGAAGCCGCGGAAGGCGAAGGCCAAAGCCAAGGTTTGAGGTTGTCAGGTAGACCGAGGTGGATTCTTCGCGAGCAAGCCCGCTCCCACATTTGACCGAGTGTGGGAGCGGGTTTTTTTATGCCTGGGTGAATTGCGAAGCGAGTTCGCGCAGCAGGACTTCGGCTTCGAGGACTTTACTGACGACGTCGTTGGCTTTGTCGCGGGTCAGGCCGACGCGTTCCAGCAGGGCGTCGGGGATGTCTTCATCGGGGCCGGAGCCGATGCCGCGGCTACGCAGCAGGCGCACGGACAGGCACACGAGGTTTGGGTATTCAGCGTAGGCGCCGTCGTAGCTCGGGTCGTGCTGGAAGCGCAGCGCGGTGGCCAGTTCGTCGGGCATGTCCCAATAGCGCATCAGCCATGAGCCGATCTGTTCGCGGCTGATGCCGAGCAGGTGTTGCTCGACGTAGCTGTGGCACAGGTGCGGGTTGACCTCCAGGTGGCGGCAGATCAGCGAGAAGTGCGGCGGGAACACGTGGGCCAGCAGCAAGTAGCCGAAGTTGTGCAGCAGGCCGGCGAGGTAGGTCAGGCCGGCTTCCGGGCGCTGGGCGCGCGGCATGGCGCGGGTCAGGCCTTCGATGACGGCGGCGGTGTAGATCGATTGCTGCCAGTACGGCGTGGTGTGTTGCGGGTGGTCTTTGGGCAGGCTGAGGGTTTTGCCCAGGGCCAGGCCCAGCGCCAGGTTGATCACCAGGTCGAAGCCCAGCACGCGGACGATGGCGTCTTCAACTGAACGAATCTTGCCCGGCGAGGCGTAGTACGGCGACGCCGCCCAGCTCACGACTTGTGCGGCCAGGGCCGGGTCGGTTTCGACCACGCCGGTGATGTCGTCGATGGTGGCGTTGGGGTCGACGCGCAGTTTGATGATTTTCTGCGCGGTCTCGGCCAGCGGCGGAATTTCGATGGTGGCTTCCAGGCGCTGCTGGATGCGTCGCGCGGTGAACGCTTGAACGGCCTGGGTGATTTCCTCGCGGTCATCGTCGGGGCGGTCGAGGTTCGGGCGGATGCTGCTCACGTTCTCGCCGAAGTTGGCGGCGCTGGCCTTGGTCAGCATGGTCTTGAAGGCTTCGCTGGTGATTTCCAGCAGCACACCCGGCTCGCCCGAGTTGATCAGCAACTTCGGTTCGCGCAGCAGGCTTTCTTCGTACAGGCAGGGCGAGCTGGTCAGCGCCGGCAGGCCGGGCAGCAGGCTCAGGTTGTGTTTGCCGAGCATCTTTTCCAGGCGCTCGGTCGACACGGCGGCGAGGCGGCGGCCGGTCAGTTCGGCGAGGCGGTTGAGGTCGAGCAATTGGCTTTGCGGGAACAGCACCATCAGCGCGCCCACGGCGTCGTCGAGCAGCACCGCTTGCACTTTGCGTGAGGCGTTCAGGCCGTGGTGGTCGAGGACTTCTTCGTAGGCGATGCCCAGTTTGGCGAGCAGCAGCCGAATAACAGACGGAGCGTGCGGGGTTTCGGGGACGAGGGCAGCTTCAGTCATGGTCTGTATCCGTATTCAAACAATTGCAGGAGTATAACCAGCTTGTTTAAGGGCAGGGTCCAGAAACTGCGACGGTGCTCACACTTGGCCGTATTGCTGCCCGTGGCGCAGCCAGCGGTCGAGCAGCGGGCTGACGTGATCCGGCCAACGCTCCAGCAATGCCTGGGCGGCGTCGCGCACGGCGGGCAGCAGATCGGCGTCGCGCATCAGGTCCGCGACCTTGAATTGCAGCAGACCGGTCTGCCGCGTGCCGAGCATTTCGCCGGGGCCGCGCAGTTCCAGGTCTTTTTCGGCGATGACAAAACCGTCGTTGGTTTCGCGCATGATGCCCAGGCGCTGACGACCGATCTGTGACAGCGGCGGATGGTAGAGCAGCACGCAATGGCTGGCGGCGCTGCCCCGACCGACGCGGCCGCGCAATTGGTGCAACTGCGCGAGGCCGAGGCGTTCGGGGTTTTCGATGATCATCAGGCTGGCGTTCGGAACGTCCACGCCGACTTCGATCACGGTGGTGGCGACCAGCAGTTGCAGGTTGCCGGCCTTGAATTCGGCCATCACGGCGGCTTTTTCCACGGGCTTCATTCGGCCGTGAATCAACCCGACCTTCAACTCGCCGAGAGCGGCGGTGAGGTCCTCAAAGGTGGTTTCCGCCGCTTGGCAGGTCAGCTCTTCCGACTCTTCGATCAGCGTGCACACCCAATAGGCCTGACGCCCTTCGGCGCAGGCACCGCGCACCCGTTCGATGACTTCGACGCGCCGGGTGTCGGTGACCAACACGGTGTTGACCGGGGTTCGGCCCGGCGGCAGTTCGTCGAGGATCGAGGTGTCGAGGTCGGCGTAGGCGCTCATCGCCAGCGTGCGTGGGATCGGCGTGGCGGTCATGATCAGCTGATGCGGACACATGCGCCCGCCGACGCCTTTCTGGCGCAGCGCCAGGCGCTGTTGCACGCCGAAACGGTGCTGTTCGTCGATGATCACCAACGCGAGGTTCTTGAACTGCACTTCGTCCTGGAACAGCGCGTGAGTGCCGACCACCATCGGCGTGCCGCTGGCGATCTGTTCCAGCGCGGCCACGCGGTTCTTGCCTTTGAGCTTGCCGGCCAGCCACGCGACTTCAATGCCCAGCGGTTCGAGCCAGCGCTTGAAGGTGATGAAGTGCTGCTCGGCGAGGATCTCAGTCGGCGCCATCAACGCCACTTGGTAACCGGCTTCCAGCGCTTGCAGCGCGGCAAGGGCGGCGACCACGGTTTTGCCCGCGCCGACGTCGCCCTGAATCAAGCGCAGCATCGGTTCGTGCTGGCTGAGGTCGTAGGCGATTTCGTTGCCGACGCGTTGTTGGGCGCCGGTTGGATTGAAACCGAGATTGGCCAGGTATTGGGCCGGCAATCGGCTGGCTTTCGGCATCGCCGGCGCGCGCAGGGAGCGCATGCTTTCGCGCAGACGCTGCTGGGACAGTTGATGAGTCAGCAGTTCTTCAAAGGCCAGACGGTGCTGCGCCCAATGATGACCGAGGGCGAGTTCGTCGACATCGGCGTCGGCCGGCGGGTGATGCAGGTAACGAATCGCGTCGGCCAACGGCGCCAGTTGATAGTCCCGCGCCAGTTCGTTCGGCAACCAATCCGGCAGGCTGGTCGGGCCGAGCATCGTCAGGGTTTGCATGCAGAGCTGGCGCAAGCGCTGCTGGGTCAGGCCTTCGGTGAGCGGGTATACCGGCGTCAGGGTTTCATCCACGGGCGGTGGCTCGTCGCCGGTGAGGGCGCGGTATTCCGGGTGGTAGATTTCCAGTCCCGACGCACCGGGCCGCGCTTCGCCGTAGCAGCGAATCCGCGTGCCACGTTTGAGGCCTTCTTTCTGGGCGTTGCTGAAATGGTAGAAGCGCAGGCTGAGCCCGCCGGTGCCGTCCTGCAAGCGCACGACCAGGCTGCGGCGCCGGCCCATGACCACATCGGCGCCGCTGACGGTGCCTTCGATCACGGCATCTTGCCCCGGTCGCAGGTGGCCGATCGGGACTACGCGAGTGCGGTCCTGATAACGCAGCGGCAGGTGAAACAGCACGTCCTGGAGATTCTCCAGGCCGACCTTGGCCAGTTTCTCGGCCATGGCCTCGCCGACACCCTTGAGTGCCGTGACCGACACTTGCGACAACTCGGTCATGACAGCGACTTAAGCCGCAGCCACTGGCGCGGGCGGCTTGGCCACCGAGCACAGGCGAATGGAGTCAGCGAGGATCTCAATGGCTTTCGGACGCGGGAAGCTCGCGCGCCAGGCAATGGCCACGGTGCGGAACGGCACTGGCGCGGTCAGTGGGCGCACTTCGATCACGCCGGGGGCGTAGTGATGGCTGTCCACGGCCGACAGCGGCAGGATCGAAATCCCGAGCCCCGAGGCGACCATGTGGCGAATGGTTTCCAGCGAGCTGGATTCCACCGTGGTGTGCTTGGCGCCGTCGTTGCCTTTGGTCAGCGTCGGGCAGGCTTCCAGCACTTGATCACGGAAGCAGTGGCCTTCGCCGAGCAGCAGCAGGCTCTTGTCGTTGAGCAGGGCGGCGTCGATGGATTCTTTTTGTGTCCACGGGTGCTGGGCCGGCATCAGGACGTAGAACGGCTCATCGTAGAGCTGCAGGGTCAGGACGTCGGCTTCGTTGAACGGCAGGGCGATGATGATCGCGTCGAGTTCGCCGTTGCGCAGTTTGTCGCGCAGCACGTGGGTGAAGTTTTCTTCGATGTACAACGGCATCTGCGGGGCGACCCGGTGCAGTTGCGGAATCAGGTGCGGAAACAGGTACGGGCCGACGGTGTAGATGGCGCCGACTTTCAGCGGGGCGGTCAGCTGGTTCTTGCCGGCCTGGGCCAGTTCGCGGATGCCTTGGGCCTGTTCCAGGACTTTTTGGGCCTGGGCCACGATGCCTTCGCCGACCGGGGTCAGGCGCACGGCGCTCTTGCTGCGCTCGAAAATCAGCACACCGAGTTCGTCTTCAAGCTTTTTCACGCCCACCGACAGGGTCGGCTGGCTGACGTGGCAACGCTCGGCCGCGTGGCCAAAGTGCTGCTCTTGGGCGAGGGTAACGATGTAGCGTAATTCTGTAAGAGTCATAGCGAGCGTCCATGAAGTTGCGGGCCAAGCATACCGGCTGCAATCGATAGACGCACGTTATCAGAGAGAGTGTGTCGAGTGACACCGGGTAATGCCGGTTTGCCGCTGGCGGATATGCAAAAGGCACCTTTCGGGTGCCTTTCTCGAGCAAATCGCCAATCTCTCTGTAGGAGCCAGCTTGCTGGCGATCGGGCATAGCCTCCGCGATCTTGCAGGCTCACCGCACTTGCAGGGGGGGCGACTGCTGCGCAGTCGATCGCTGGCAAGCCAGCTCCTACAAGAGTTATGTCAGCCTTTAGCGGCGGCGTTCCAGCGAGTAAACAAACGGTGCAACAATTTCGATGGAGCCGTTGTTCAGCATGTCGGCCGGTGGCTTGGGCAGCGGCTGGGCACGCTTGATCATTTCCAGGGTGGCCCGGTCCAGATCGGCGTTGCCCGAACGGCCCACCAGTTCGAACGACAACACGTTACCTTCGCCGTCCACCACGAAGCGCAGACGGTTCAAACCTTCCTTGCCCCGCGCCTGTGCACTGGCCGGGTACTTTTTGTACTTGGCCAGGTGCGCCAGCAGGGTGCCTTGCCAACTGGCCTTGGCTGCTTGCTGCGCAGGTGATGGGCCCGGTGCCGGTTGAGCGGATTTCTCCGACGGTGCCTGGGTCGGTTGCGCTTCGCTCGGTTTTTCCTCGGACGGTTTTTCCTTCGGCGGCTCCGGCTTTTTCTCCACAGGCTTGGGCGGTTGAGGCTTGGGCTTGGGTTTGACCGGCTTCGGTACGGTGATTTCTGCCTTGGGCACTTCGGCCAGTTTCGGGATCGGCAGCTCTTCCACCGGAGCAGGTGGTTGTGGTGGCGTTATCACCTTCGGTGGTGCCGGAGGAGGCGGTGCCGGAACCGGCGCCAACTCGACCATCATCGCCTGCGGCGGCAGCTCAATAGGTGGGCGCGACGTCCAGTTCAGCGCCAGCGCAATGGCCAGCGCATGGACGCCCAGCACCACGGCCAGGCTACCGCCGTAACGCGTCAGCTTATGGCGCGTCGTGATCATTTCTTCACTGCCGTCTCGAGTCCGACCAGACCGACCTTCAGGTAGCCGGCAGCGCGCAGGTTGTCCATCACGCTCATCAGGTCGCCGTAGTCCACGCCTTTATCGGCCTGGAAGAAGATCGTCGTGTCTTTCTTGCCCTGGGTCTTGGCGTCGAGCGTGGCGCCGAGTGCTTCGGCTTTCACTTCGTCTTCGCCGAGGAACAGGCGCTGGTCAGCCTTGACGCTGAGGAACACCGGTTTCTCTGGCCGCGGCGCCGGTTTGGCGCTGGAGGCAGGCAGGTCGACCTTGATGTCCACGGTGGCCAACGGAGCGGCCACCATGAAGATGATCAACAGCACCAGCATCACGTCGATGAACGGCGTGACGTTGATTTCGTGGTTCTCGGCCAGATCGTCGTCTGCGCCTTCTTTCAAATGCAGGCCCATGGCCGATTACCCCACTTTCACCATGTGCGGTTGCGAGCTGCGCTCAGGCTGGTGGTCGAGGTCGCGGCTGACCAGCAACAGGACTTCTGCCGAGGCGTCGGACACTTGCGCCTTGTAGCCGGCAATGGAGCGGGCGAACACGTTGTAGATCACAACGGCTGGAATCGCGGCAACCAGGCCCAGCGCGGTGGCCAACAGGGCTTCGGCGATGCCGGGAGCTACGACGGCGAGGTTGGTAGTCTGGGTTTTGGCGATGCCGATGAAGCTGTTCATGATGCCCCACACGGTGCCGAACAGGCCCACGAACGGCGCGGTGGAACCGATGGTGGCGAGTACGCCGGTGCCGCTGCTCATGTTGCGACCGCAGGCTGCGACCAGGCGCTCGAGACGGAAGGCGACGCGTTCCTTGATGCCTTCTTTCTCGCGGCTGTTGGTCGACAGGTGCATCTCTTCCAGCGCATCGTGCACCAACAGGTTGGCGAGGGTGCCGGGCTTGGCTGCCGTTACACTGGCTTCCTTGAGGGTGGCCGCCTTCTTCAGGTGGACGATTTCAGTGCGCAGACGACGCTTGGCGCCCATCAGCTCGAAGCCCTTGGCGATCCAGATGGTCCAGGTGATGATCGATGCGATGGCGAGGCCGATCATCACGATTTTCACGATGATGTCGGCGTTCTGGTACATGCCCCACGGCGACAGGTCATGGGCCATGCCCAGGCTGTTGTCGGCTTCGAGGACTTGCGGCGCGTCTTCACCAGCGGCGTCTACGGCCTGGGCCGGATCGGTGGCAACCGGTGCTGCGTGTTCGGCAGAGTGCTCGGCGGGAGCGGGCGCAGTGGCGGCGGCTGGGGTGGCCGGGGCTTGTGCGTCAGCGAAGGCGGCGGTTGGCGCCAGCATCAGGCTGAGCAACAGGGCGGCCACCGCGCTCCAGGCGCGAGGTCGATTGGTTGGCGAAGCGAGGAGTTGATTACGTGTCATGCTGGCCGGACCTGAGAGGAAAAGACGGTAAATGTTCTTCCAGGCCTCGAAGGCCGAGAACAAAAGTGGCGGGCATTATTGCAAGTAATTCTTGTTAACAGAAGTAATAGAGTATCTTTTTTTCCTTCATTGCTAGCCGCTCGTCCATTGCCGGCGCTAGTCTGTGGCTTTCCGATAGGAGTTTTTTGATGTCCGCGCCCTCTGTTTTGATCGCCGGCTGCGGTGATGTCGGCAGTCGTCTGGCTACACAATTGCTCGCTTGCGGGTGGGAGGTCCATGGCCTGCGCCGTGACGTCTCGCGCCTGCCCGAGGGGGTGATTGGCGTTGCCGGCGACTTGTTCAACAAAGACTGTCCGCAAACCTGGCCGGTCGGTGCGGTGGACTACCTGGTGTATTGCGCGGCAGCCACCGTTCACGATGAAGCCGGTTACCGAGCCGCTTATGTCGAGGGCTTGGAGCATGTGATCGAGTGGCTGGACGACTACGGACAGGTGCCCAATCGCTTGCTGTTCGTTTCCAGTAGCAGCGTTTATGGCCAGCAGGACGGCGAGTGGGTCGATGAAACGTCGCCGACCATCGCTGCCGGCTATTCAGGTCGACTGATGCTGGAGGCGGAGCAAGTGGCGCTCAACAGTGGCATCCCGGCAAGCATCGTGCGTTTGACCGGCATCTACGGCCCGGGCCGCGAATGGCTGCTGACGCAGGTTCGTCGCGGATATCGCGTGGCGATTGATCCGCCGTTGTATGGCAATCGGATTCACGTGGATGACGCGGCCGGGTTGATGGCGTTTCTGCTTGAGGCGGATCGGCGCGGTGTGGCGTTGGATGACGTTTATATCGGCGTCGACGACGCGCCTGCGCCGCTGGCCGAAGTGGTGGATTGGTTGCGTGAATATCTGGGCGTGACTGAATGGGCCGACGATGCGAGTGTGCGGCGTACTGGCAGCAAGCAGTGCAGCAATGCGCGGGTGAAGGCCTTGGGTTGGGTGCCGAAGTACCCGAGCTATCGTGAAGGGTACGCCGCTATCCTCGAAGGCCGCTGCTGATTTCCTTCCGCCCCAAACAACTGTAGGAGCCGGCTTGCCGGCGATGGCGGTGTACCAGCCAACAGAGATGTTGGATGTTATGGCCTCATCGCCGGCAAGCCGGCTCCTACATGGTTTTGCGTTGGCTCTAGAGCCGGGTTACTGCTTTTCCAGCAACCACTTGCGATCACCCGGCGTGAACTGCGGCATTTCGTCTGCCTGCGCGGTGTTCACAGCCTGGAGGATCTCCAGTTCCTTGCCCTTGCGCGCAAAGATCCAGGTGTTGCCCTGGCCCTTGAGTTGCAACCACATGTTGTCGTTGCCGCCGCTCATCGACGCGCAATCGCCCGCCAGGCACAGCGCGTAGCGATCCGCACCCGGCAAACCGGTTACCTGGCCGTCGGCCTGGAACTGCACGGAGCTGCCTTCACCGGGACCGCTGACGACTTTCCAGCTGCCGCCCATGTAGGCGGAATACAGCGCACGTTCGAAGCTGGCACCCATCGGTGCGCCATCCGGCACCGGGATCAGCGCGCGGTCGAAGACCTGTGCGGGTTCGTTGTCGCTGGCGACTTGGGCCAGTTGCTTGCCGTCACGCTTCAGCTCGCTGGCGGAACTGCCGTAGAAGTCGACTTTCCAGGCGCCGGACGCTTCGCCCAGCAGCTTGCCTTCGACGTTCTCAAAACCGTTGGTGTAGCGGGCCTGACCGGCCTTGGTGTTGACGTCCCATTCCAGGTTCGGACCATAGGCCTGGAGCGCTTCGCGCAGGGGGCCGCCTTTGGACGCAGCATCGATCGCCACCTGATTGATCCAGGTGCCGCTGATGTCGCGGTCGGCAGGGTTGCTGGCACATCCGCCCAAGAACAGGGCGACCAGCGAGACAGCAAGCGCAGTGCGCATGGTGGAATCCTTTCAAAACGCTTTTTATACATACGGCATTGGCGCAGCCTTTCGGGCTGCGCCGAACGCATTACTCGATGACCAGAATGGCATCCATTTCAACCTGCGAACCCTTTGGCAGGGCGGCTACGCCGATGGCAGCGCGGGCTGGGTATGGCTGGTCAAAGTACTTGCCCATGATCTCGTTGACCTTGGCGAAGTGGCTCAGGTCGGTGAGGAAGATGTTCAGTTTGACGATGTCCTTGAAAGAACCGCCAGCGGCTTCAGCCACGGCTTTCAGGTTCTCGAACACCTGGACGGTCTGGGCTTCGAAGCCTTCAACCAGTTCCATGGTTTTTGGGTCCAGAGGAATCTGACCCGACATGTAAACGGTGTTGCCAGCCTTGATCGCCTGGGAGTAAGTGCCGATGGCGGCCGGGGCCTTATCGCTGGTGATAACAGTCTTGGTCATGAATGACTCCTTGTAATAGGTTGGCTTAGGCGCGCATGCGGGTGATGCGGATCACCCCGGTCAGTGCGCGCAGTTTCTTGATCACGCGAGCCAGATGCACACGGTCGTGCACGCTGACCACCAGTTGGACCACGCTGATGCGACCATCGCGTTCGTCCATGCTGATTTTTTCGATATTGCCGTCGGCCGCGTTGACGCTGCTGGCCAACAGTGCGATCAAGCCGCGCTGGTGTTCCAGCTCGACGCGCAGCTCGACGTTGAATTCGCCGGTGACATCCTTGGCCCACGAGAGCTGGATGCATTTTTCCGGGTTGTGGCGGATTTCGCTGATGTTGCGGCAGTTGTCGAGGTGCACAACCATGCCTTTGCCCGCCGACAGGTGACCGACAATCGGGTCGCCCGGGATCGGCGTGCAACACTTGGCGTAGCTGAGCACCAGACCTTCGGTGCCGCGAATCGCCAGCGGGCCTTCCGCGCTTGGCAGTTGTTCGCCTTCGCCCAGCAGGCGGCGGGCGACCACGTAAGCCATGCGATTGCCCAGGCCGATGTCTTCGAGCAGGTCTTCGATCAGTTCGAGGCGGTACTCGGTGAGCATGGCCTTGACGCGCTCGGTCGGAACTTTGTCCAGGGCGCTGTCGAAACCGTTGAGGACCTTGTTCAGCAGGCGTTCGCCGAGGCTGATGGATTCGGAGCGGCGTTGCAGTTTCAGCGCGTGGCGGATATGGGTCCGCGCCTTGCCGGTGACCACGAAGTTGAGCCACGCCGGGTTCGGCCGCGCGCCGGGAGCACTGACGATCTCGACCGTGGAGCCGCTTTGCAGCGGTTCGGACAACGGCGCGAGACGACGATTGATCCGACAGGCAATGCAACTGTTGCCCACGTCGGTGTGCACCGCGTAAGCGAAGTCGACCGCCGTGGAGCCTTTGGGCAGCTCCATGATCCGGCCTTTGGGCGTGAACACGTAGACCTCGTCCGGGAACAGGTCGATCTTCACGCTTTCGATGAATTCCAGCGAGTTGCCGGCGCGTTGCTGCATTTCCAGCACGCCTTTGACCCACTGGCGGGCGCGGGCGTGAGTGCCTTTGGGCTGCTCGTCGCCGCTGGATTTGTACAGCCAATGGGCGGCGATGCCGTTGTTGGCCATCTCTTCCATTTCACGGGTGCGGATCTGGATCTCGATCGGAACACCGTGCATGCCAAACAACGTGGTGTGCAGCGACTGGTAGCCGTTGGCCTTGGGGATCGCGATGTAATCCTTGAAGCGCCCCGGCAGCGGTTTGTACAAATTATGCACAGCACCCAGCACGCGGTAGCAGGTATCGACCTTGTCGACGATGATCCGGAACGCATAGACGTCCATGATCTCGTTGAAGGCCCGACGCTTGCCGCGCATTTTCTTGTAGATGCCGTAGAGGTGTTTCTGACGACCGCTGACTTCGCCCTGGATGCCATCGATGGCCAGGCAGTGGCCGAGGGATTCTTCGATCTTGTTGACGATTTCCTTGCGGTTGCCCCGGGCGCGTTTGACCGCCTGGTTGATCCGCGCGGAACGCATCGGGTGCATGGCCTTGAAGCCGAGGTCTTCGAATTCTATGCGGATGGCGTGCATGCCCAGCCGGTTGGCAATGGGCGCATAGATTTCCAGGGTTTCCTTGGCGATCCGCCGGCGTTTTTCACCGGACAGGACTTCCAGCGTGCGCATGTTGTGCAGGCGGTCGGCGAGTTTGACCAGGATCACGCGAATGTCGCGCGCCATGGCCATGGCCATTTTCTGGAAGTTTTCGGCTTGTGCTTCGGCCTTGGTCTCGAAGTTCATCTGGGTCAGCTTGCTGACTCCATCGACCAGTTCGGCCACGGTTTCGCCGAACTGCGCTTGCAGCGCTTCCTTGGCAATACCGGTGTCTTCGATCACGTCATGCAGCATCGCCGCCATCAAACTCTGATGGTCCATGTGCATGTCGGCAAGAATATTCGCCACCGCAAGAGGATGCGTGACGTACGCCTCACCACTGCGGCGGCGTTGGCCGTCGTGGGCTTGTTCGGCGTAGAAGTACGCTCGGCGGACCAGGTTGACCTGGTCCTTGCCGAGGTAGGTCGATAAGCGATCGGCGAGGGCGTCTATGCTCGGCATGATGACTCCTGCCGTTCGCTGTGACCCCGCGCCGTGCTACGTCGACCAGGCATAGGCTTAGACGGCCTCGTTGGACTCGTCCTCGAACGCTGCGAACAGCGGTTCATCCTGGACGATTTCTTGCTCGGCGATGAACTCGTAGCTCATCAGGCCTTCAGCGATTTCACGCAGCGCTACAACGGTAGGCTTGTCGTTTTCCCACTGAACCAGCGGCTCTTTGCCACCGGTGGCCAGTTGACGGGCACGCTTGGTAGAGAGCATGACCAGCTCAAAGCGGTTTTCCACGTGTTCTAGGCAGTCTTCAACGGTTACGCGGGCCATGGTATTCCTCGGAGCGAATGCAATATGCGCGCTGCCCGGTTGGGCGAGCGGACTCAACAGTTTAAAAAATCACCAGCGATTAGGGAAGCGCTGATTTTTTGACCAAGCCCTTCAACGCGCTGCAAGTGCCAATGTAAAGCCCTTGCAGCGGTTTTGGGAAGAGCTGTTTAGCCGAGCAATTCAGCCAAAAGTTTGCCGTTGCGCTGCTGCTGACGCTTCTGATGCAGCTGATTGGCACGGAAAATCGCCTGCAAATCGCGCAGGGCATGGGCGAAATCGTCGTTGATGATCAGGTAGTCGTAGTCAACGTAGTGGCTCATCTCGCTGACGGCTTCACGCATGCGGCCGTCAATGATCTCGTCGCTGTCCTGGCCGCGATTGGTCAGGCGCTGGTGCAAGGCCTGCAGGGACGGCGGCAGAATGAAGATCGAACGGGCCTGGGGCATCAACTTGCGCACTTGCTCGGCGCCTTGCCAGTCGATTTCCAGAATCAGGTCGTGGCCTTCGTCCAGGGTCTGCTGCAGGTGGCTTTGCGAAGTGCCATAGAGGTTGCCGAATACTTCGGCGCGCTCGAGGAAATCGCCGTGCTCGATCATTTTCACGAACTCGCTGCGTTCGACGAAGTGATAGTTCACGCCGTCCACTTCACCGGGGCGCATGGCACGGGTGGTGTGGGAGACCGAGACGCGGATCTCCGCATCAGCGTCAGTCAGGGCCTTGACCAGGCTGCTCTTGCCCGCGCCCGAAGGGGCGGAAATGATGTACAGGGTGCCGGTGCTGTGGGTCATGTCGGGTTTGCCTTACTCAATATTCTGCACTTGTTCGCGCATCTGCTCGATCAACACCTTGAGGTTGACCGCCGCCTGAGTGCTGCGCGGGTCGAAGGCCTTGGAGCCCAGTGTGTTGGCTTCGCGGTTGAGCTCCTGCATCAGGAAGTCGAGGCGCCGGCCGGCAGCGCCGCCGGACTTGAGTACCCGGCGAACTTCGATGATATGGGTGCTCAGGCGATCCAGTTCTTCGGCGACGTCGCTCTTCTGAGCGAGCATGACCATTTCCTGCTCCAGGCGCTGCGGGTCCATTTCCGCCTTCATGTCGGCGAAGCGGTCGAGGACTTTCTGGCGCTGGGTGGCGAGCATCTGCGGGACCAGCTCGCGCAGGGTCACCACATCTTCTTCAATGGACGTCAGGCGATCGTTGATCAACCGTGCCAGTTCCGCGCCTTCGCGCTCGCGGCCAGCCTTGAGTTCCTTCAGGCCTTCGTTGAACAGCGCCAGCGCTTCGGCATTCAGTGCTTGCGGGTCGGTGGCATCGCCCACCAGCACGCCGGGCCAGGCCAGCACTTCCAGCGGGTTCAGCGCGGCCGGGTTCTTGATCAGGCCGGCGATGGTCTCGGCGGCGGCGACCAATTGCGCGGCGCGCTCGCGATCCACTTGCAGGGGTTTATCGGTGTTCTCTTCGGTGAAGCGCAGGGTGCATTCGAGTTTGCCTCGGGAGATGCCTTGGCGCAGCGCTTCGCGGACCGCGCCTTCAAGATCGCGAAACGACTCCGGCAGACGCAAGTGCGGTTCCAGGTAGCGGCTGTTGACCGAGCGCAGTTCCCAGCTCAGGGTGCCTTGGACGCCGGCTTTCTCGACGCGGGCGAAGGCGGTCATGCTGTGCACCATGGAGGTACCTCGCAATGCAGGTCGATGCGTTACCAAAGGTTTCGCGGACCCGCTATCTGTGAATTAAAGCCGACAGGCAGCAAAGGCGCAGGATTGTAGCGCAGTGGGGCGGATGCGCCCAAACACACGGTGTGACAAAGGGCTGCAGGCCGTCGGTAAAGCGCTGTTCTAAGCTCAGGCCAGAGCCTTCAATCGTCGGGCGGATTTTTTAGAAGTGCCCAGTATTGGCGCGCGGCTCTATAATGCTCGGCAGTTTTCCGTCCCCCGTACAGGTATTCCCTATGAAACGTCCAAGTGGTCGCGCTGCCGATCAGCTCCGCTCGATCCGCATTACCCGCAACTACACCAAACACGCCGAGGGATCTGTACTGGTCGAGTTCGGTGATACCAAAGTCATCTGCACCGTCAGCGTCGAAAACGGCGTGCCGCGTTTCCTCAAAGGTCAGGGCCAAGGCTGGCTGACCGCCGAATACGGCATGCTGCCGCGCGCCACCGGCGAGCGTAACCAGCGTGAAGCGAGCCGCGGCAAGCAAGGCGGCCGCACCCTGGAAATCCAGCGTCTGATCGGTCGTTCGCTGCGCGCCTCGCTGGACATGTCCAAGCTGGGCGACGTCACCCTGTACGTCGACTGCGACGTGATCCAGGCTGACGGCGGCACCCGCACCGCGTCCATCACCGGCGCGATGGTTGCGCTGGTCGATGCCTTGAAAGTGATCAAGAAGCGCGGCGGCCTGAAAGGCGGCGACCCGCTCAAGCAAATGATCGCCGCCGTTTCGGTAGGCATGTACCAGGGCGAGCCTGTGCTCGACCTCGACTACCTGGAAGACTCGGCTGCCGAGACCGACCTGAACGTGGTGATGACCAGCACTGGCGGCTTCATCGAAGTTCAGGGCACTGCCGAAGGCGCGCCGTTCCAGCCTGAAGAGTTGACCGCTATGCTTGAACTGGCGAAGAAAGGCATGACCGAAATCTTCGAACTGCAAAAGGCTGCACTGGCTGACTGACCGGAACCATCCCAGACAAGGAGGACAACATGAGTGACGAGCAAGAGCTGCTTCCCGTCCCGAGCAAAGAAGTTCGGCAATGGGCGATGTATTGTCACCTGTCCGCCTTGTTGGGGATCTGGATTCCGTTCGGCACGCTGATCGGCCCGCTGATTCTCTGGCAGATGAAGCGCGAGATGGACCCGTTTGTCGATGCGCAGGGCAAGGAGGCGCTGAACTTTCAGATCACCGTCGCCATCGCTTCCGCCATCTGCTTCCTGCTGATGGTGTTGATCATCGGGTTCTTCCTGTTTGGGTTGCTGGCGATCGGTGCGTTGGTGTTGACGATCATTGCTGGCGTGAAGGCCAATGAAGGGGTGCCGTATCGGTATCCGTTCACTTGGCGGTTGATCAAATAACGAACAGCACATAGTTCCTGTGGGAGCAAGCCTGCTCCCACAGTAAAAATCAACGGGTGTAAAGGTGTCGATAAAATGATGCTGCGTGCAATGCGCAGTTCATGTCAGCCTAAAACTAAATAACGTCATTTGTAGGACTTTTCTTTTTTTTAAGTTAGAAGCTTACTAAGTTTACATCTGATGTTTACTATTTCAGACTAAGCCCTTCTCCAAGATTTATATTGAGCACTGATTGTCCTAACATGTTTAGTCACAACTGCAGCGCTTCAACATAGCCTGTAGTCATTGGCAATGAGACTTGTCGATTGATAAAGTTGTTTTCAGCACTATCCACTAAGAAATATCTCGATACGTTCAGGCCAGTGACGGTTCTTGAATCCAATACCAATTAGTGTTGATAAAAATCAACCTGTTCTAGAGGCGTGTCCGGGTAAACAGTTCGCCTATGAATATATATTCCAAGAGTATCCAATGGTTCAGCTCGATTTTTATGGAACACTTGTTGCTGCCTCTTTAGTGCTGTTGCTGGGACGCGGACTAGTCACACGAATCGGTTTTTTACGCAGCTACAATATTCCCGAGCCTGTAGCAGGCGGCCTGGTAATTGCTCTGCTTCTCCTGTCTTTGCGGGGCCTTGATTTTGAAGTCCGATTTGACACCTCCCTGCAGACTCCCTTGATGTTGGCGTTTTTTGCCACTATTGGCTTGAGCGCGGACTTCGCCAGTCTGAAGAAAGGCGGGCGCGTAGTGGGGGTTTTTCTCCTGGCAGTCATCGGGCTTCTGGTGGTGCAGAATGCCTTGGGCATCGGGCTCGCAAAGGCTTTGGGGCTCGATCCGTTAATGGGCTTGTTGACGGGCTCGATAACGCTGTCTGGTGGTCACGGTACAGGCGCAGCCTGGGGAGCAACGTTCAGTGAGAAGTTCGGTCTGGCATCCGCCTCTGAACTTGCCATGGCCTCTGCAACGTTTGGGTTGGTGTTGGGCGGGCTGATCGGTGGCCCGGTCGCTCGCCTGCTGATCAAGCGTGTCCAGACACCCGGCTGCGAGCACGATAAGCCGCGGTTGCCAAAGGGCTTTGAGCAGCCAAACGAAGAGCGCGCGATCACGCCGTTTTCGTTCATCGAGACACTCGCTCTAATCGCCATCAGCTTGATGGCGGGCACTCTTCTGAACGGCCTGCTTTACGGAACTGCATTTGAACTGCCGACGTTCGTTTGCGTCCTGTTCGTGGGTGTGATTTTACGCAACGGGCTTTCAGCGTTTGGCCTGTATCAAGTGTTTGAGCGTGAGGTCTCGGTCCTGGGGAATGTCAGTTTGTCGCTGTTTCTGGCGATTGCTTTGATGTCACTCAAACTGTGGGATCTGGCTGCGCTGGCGCTGCCGATTTTCATCATCCTGGCCGCGCAAGCGTTAGTGATGGCGTTGTTTGCGATTTTCGTTACGTTCAGAGTCATGGGCAGTAACTATGATGCGGCAGTACTGGCGGCGGGGCACTGCGGTTTCGGATTGGGTGCAACACCCACTGCCATCGCTAACATGCAAGCAGTGACACAGCGTTATGGGCCATCGCAAATTGCGTTTCTGGTGGTGCCGATGGTGGGGGCGTTCTTCATCGACATTATTAATGTCGTCGTGATCAAGATTTACCTGGCGCTGCCTCTGTTCGCTGCCGTTTAACGTAGGTCGCATAAAAATGCCCGTATCTTTCGATACGGGCATTTTCGTTAACCGGTGCGCTAGATTGTCAGCGTCCAGTCGTAGTCCACGATCAGCGGTGCATGCTGCGAAAACCGTGGCTGACGTGGCAAGCGCGCGCTGCGTACGAAGCGGCGCAGGCCCGGCGTCAGTATCTGGTAATCGAAGCGCCAGCCCAGGTTGAGCATCTCGGCCTGTTCGTTGTCCGGCCACCAGCTGTACTGATCGCCTTCACGGCTGACTTCGCGCAGGGCATCGACATAGCCCATGTTGCCGACAATCTCGTCCATCCAGGCACGCTCAGGTGCCAGGAAGCCCGGGGATTGCTGGCTGTCGCGCCAGTTCTTGATATCCAGCTTCTGTTGCGCCACGTACAGCGAGCCACAGTAAATGTACTCGCGACGTTTGCGTCGCTGTTTATCCAGATAACGGGCGAAATCGTCCATTAGCTTGAACTTCTGGTTCAAGTCTTCATCGCCGTTCTGCCCCGAAGGGAGCAGCAAGGTCGCGATGCTGACCTTGTCGAAATCGGCTTGCAGGTAGCGCCCGTAGCGGTCGGCCGTCTCGAAGCCGAGACCGCTGATGACTGCCTTCGGCTGCAACCGCGAATACAAAGCCACGCCACCCTGGGCGGGAACTTCGGCTTCGCAGGCATAAAGGAAGTAGCCATCCAGTTGGAAGGCTGGATCGTCCAGTTCAAAGGCGGAGGCGCGGGTGTCCTGCAGGCAGATGACGTCGGCATTCTGTGCTTGCAGCCAACTGAGCAAACCTCGCTCCACTGCAGCCTGAATACCATTGACGTTCACACTGATGATCCGCATAAATGGCCCCAAAAATCGCGTGCGTGTATGATACACGGCGTCAACCTAATTAGCTAAATCCGTGGTATTTGGGGTTTTTTTCATGCAAGCGTATCAGCGCGATTTCATTCGTTTTGCCATCGATCGCGGCGTTTTGCGCTTCGGTGAGTTCACCCTGAAGTCCGGGCGTACCAGTCCATACTTCTTCAATGCCGGCCTGTTCAACTCGGGTTCGGCCCTGGCGCAGCTGGGTCGTTTCTACGCGGCGGCCATCGTCGAGAGCGGTATTGCGTTCGACGTATTGTTTGGCCCGGCCTACAAAGGCATCCCTTTGGCGGCGACCACTGCCGTGGCCCTGGCTGAACATCACGACCGTGATTTGCCATGGTGCTTCAACCGCAAAGAGGCCAAGGCCCACGGCGAAGGCGGCAGCCTGGTCGGCGCGCCATTGACCGGCGATGTGCTGATCATCGACGACGTGATCACCGCTGGCACCGCGATCCGCGAAGTGATGCAGATCATCGCCTCCCAGGACGGCGCCAAGGCAGCGGGCGTGCTGATCGCCCTGAACCGCCAGGAGCGTGGCAATGGTGAATTGTCGGCGATCCAGGAAGTGGAGCGTGATTTCGGCATTCCGGTGATCAGCATTGTTTCGCTGAATCAGGTGCTGGAATTCCTCGCCGACGATCCGCAGCTCAAGCAACACCTGCCAGCCGTAGAAGCCTACCGCGCCCAATTCGGCGTCTGACCCTGTAGGAGCCAGCTTGCTGGCGATCAATGCAACGCGGTGTGTCAGGCACGCCGCTTTGGCGGGAAGGGGTTACGTACAAATAAAGAGCCCCCGTTCGGGTCATCCGGACGGGGGCTTTTTTATTTCTGATACCTGTTCATCGAAGTTTTTGCCACTTGAGCGCGAGTTGGACGGTCAGCTTCAGGTTGAACAGCGCAAACACCATCAGTGCAAACACAACCATCACGTAAAGCGTGCGATCCACATCAAATGCCCACAGATCCAGTTTGCTGCTGCCCATGATGTTCACCGCGGCAGGCAAGTTGACGTAAAACAGTGCCATGAATGCACTCGTCAGCGGCAAGGCGCAGCTGAACAACGCGTTAATCACATTCTCTCGACCACGTTTCCTGGCTTGAGCGCCGGACTGCTTTTCATCGAGCATCAGCGCTTCGTTCAACCTCGGCCACGCAAGGTTGAACATGAAGGTGGTCAGGGTCAGCAGCAGGCCACTGACCGCGACGACGTCACTGAACGGCATTCAGGCCCAGTGTCTGGCACAACAGCGCGTGGGAGTCTTCGCTGATTTCGAACTGCCCGGCACTGCCTTTACGTTTGATGATGGGTTTGAAGGTTGGCTCGTTCTGTGTGATCAGCATGTTCAGCTCATCGCGAATAACGTCCGAACTGATCACCACCAGATACACTGTTTGCGCGTGTTCTGCAGATTCGATCACGGCTCGCATGCTGTGCTGCAGAATCTCGTCCAGTTGATTGCGAAAGCGTGAAACCGTGTTTTTCAGCAGGGTTTTGCTTTGGCTCTGGGTCAGCTGGAAAATCGTTGATATCTGCGATTCGGTCGGCAGGGTTTGCCCGAAGTAGCTTTGAATCAAATACAGCAAGCGGTCCTGTTTCGCTTCATCGGCCCGGCTCGGCATACCGCCTTCTACCAGCATTTTCAAGTATTCGGTCAGGCTCGCCTTGGCGATACGCTGTAGGGCGTGGGCGATTTCGTGATCGGAAATTCTAAGTGTCTTTTTGACCGGCTCCTTTTGCTCGAGGTCGAATGCCTGGGCGTCGATCGTGAAGGAAATCTGCATGGCTGATCAACTCCGAGGCTATTTTTTGCTGGCAGGGTTGGAGGTTTCGACCCTTTTGATTGCTGCGGGTTTGTCGGCTTTCTTTGGATAGGGATCAATCACGGCGTCGCCCTGGCCGGAAAGAACTTTCCATCCATTGCGCGTGTGTTTCGATTTCAGATACTGAGGGCATGGCGGGATCGAGGTCTTTGCCTGATTCGAATACTGATGTCCGCAGTCCACGCATTCAAAGGTGCCTGCTGAAACATCGCTGCCGTAAGGAACGTAGTCTTTTTGCATGAGGTCATTCTCCTGTGGATACAGGGAAGATCCTATGCGGACTAATACTGACGGGATGTCAGACGTTTCGCTGAGTTAGGTCGGACGTTTCCGGTGCGCATAAAAAAGATCGCAGACTTCGTCAGCTCCTACGGAATATTCGTACGTCCGTAGGCGCTGCCGCAGGCTGCGACCTTTTGCAGTTCTAGAATCAGTGACGCTTGCGATTGCTGATCAAAGTACCCACGCCGGTATCGGTGAAGATTTCCAGCAAGATCGCGTTTGGCACGCGACCATCAATGATCAGCGAGCTGCCCACGCCACCCTGAACCGCTTCCAGCGCGCAACGGATCTTCGGCAGCATGCCACCGTAGATCGTGCCGTCGGCAATCAGGTCGTCGACCTGCTGAGTGCTCAGGCCGGTCAGGACCTGGCCCGACTTGTCCATCAACCCGGCGATGTTGGTCAGCAGCATCAGCTTCTCGGCTTTCAGCGCTTCGGCCACCTTGCCGGCCACCAGGTCGGCGTTGATGTTGTACGACTCGCCGTTGGCACCGACGCCGATTGGCGCGATCACCGGGATGAAGTCACCTTTGACCAGCAGGTTCAGCAGATCGGTATTGATGCCGACCACTTCACCGACGTGACCGATGTCGATGATTTCCGGTTGGGTCATCTCCGGCGTCTGGCGGGTGACGGTCAGCTTCTTCGCGCGAATCAGCTCGGCGTCTTTACCGGTCAGGCCGATGGCGCTGCCGCCGTGACGGTTGATCAGGTTGACGATGTCTTTGTTGACCTGGCCGCCCAGGACCATTTCCACCACGTCCATGGTTGCCGCGTCGGTGACGCGCATGCCATCGACAAAGTGGCTCTCGATCGACAGTCGCTTGAGCAGATCGCCGATTTGCGGGCCGCCGCCGTGAACCACCACCGGGTTAATCCCGACGGCTTTCATCAGCACGATGTCGCGGGCGAAGCCGGTTTTCAGCTCCTCGCTTTCCATCGCGTTGCCGCCGTATTTGATCACCAGCGTCTTGCCGACATAGCGGCGGATGTAAGGCAGCGCTTCGGACAGGACCTTGGCGGTGTTGGCGGCGGCTTCGCGTTCGAGGGTCATTCAGGGCTCCGGGTGAATCAGAACGGTAGTTGGAGATCAGGTGCAACACGCTTCAACTGGACTTTGAAAACGTCCTTGATGCGTTGCAATTCAGCCTCGTCATCGGCCTCGAAGCGCAGCACCAGCACCGGTGTGGTGTTGGAGGCGCGCACCAGGCCCCAGCCTTTGGCATAGTCGACTCGCACGCCGTCGATGGTGGTCAGGTCAGCGCCTTCGCCCCACTTCGCGTCGTGCAATGCATCAATGATGCTGAATTTGCTCTCTTCGGTCACATGGATATTGATTTCCGGCGTAGAAATATCATTCGGGAAGGTCGCAAACAGCTCTTCCGCGGTGGATTTTTCCTTGCTGAGGATTTCCAGCAGCCGTGCGGCGCTGTAAATGCCATCGTCGAAACCGAACCAGCGTTCCTTGAAGAAAATGTGCCCACTCATTTCGCCGGCCAACAGGGCGCCGGTTTGTTTCATTTTCTTTTTGATCAACGAGTGACCGGTCTTCCACATTAGCGGACGACCGCCGTATTCCTTGATCAGCGGCGTCAGGCGGCGGGTGCATTTGACGTCGAAGATGATTTCCGCGTCCGGATTGCGCGCCACAACGTCGCGGGCGAACAGCATCAGCAGGCGGTCCGGGTAGACGATGCTGCCGGTGTTGGTCACCACGCCAACGCGGTCGCCGTCGCCGTCGAAGGCCAGGCCGATGTCGGCGTTGGTTTCCTTGACCTTGGCGATCAGGTCGACAAGGTTTTCAGGCTTGCCCGGGTCCGGGTGGTGGTTCGGGAAGTTGCCGTCCACTTCGCAGAACAGCGGGATGACTTCGCAGTTCAGCGCTTCGATCAGTTGCGGGGCGATCACGCCGGCCGCGCCGTTGCCGCAATCGACCACGACTTTGAGGCGGCGGGACAGTTTGATGTCCTGGACGATTTCGGTGTTGTAGCGATCGAGGATTTCGACCTTGGTGATGCTGCCCTTGCCGCTGCTCAGGTTGTTGGTCTTGAGGCGGTCGTGCAGGGCCTGGATCTGTTCGTTGGCCAAGGTGTCACCAGCGATGACGATCTTGAAGCCGTTGTAGTTCGACGGGTTGTGGCTGCCGGTGAGCATTACGCCGGATTTGCCGGCCAGTACGTTGGCGGCGTAGTACAGCGCCGGAGTTGGCACCAGGCCGACGTCACTGACGTGGCAACCGGCCTCGGCCAGGCCTTTGATCAGTTGCTCGACCAGTTCCGGGCCGGACAGGCGACCGTCGCGCCCCACAGACACGTTCGGTTCGTCCTGGGCCAGGCTTTGGGCGCCAATGGCGCGACCGAGCCAGTAAGCGGTTTCAGCGTTCAGGAATTCCGGGACGGTGCCGCGAATGTCGTACGCGCGGAAAATGCTGTCGGGGAACTTGGGTGCGACTTGGGCTGGGGTGCTCATCTGTGGGAATGCTCCATCTCGAAAGTGGCTGGACCTGCGCGCGAAGAACGCTTCGGCGGGTTCGAACTGAAGGGTATGACGGCGTTTTTCGCAGAGAGTTCGTGGTGCGAAAAGGCCATGCCACCAACGCCAACCAGGATTTGGCCAGCCAATGCCTTGTTTTCCAGTGTTAAACCTTCCAGATGACGGCTATGCAATTTTCATTCTGAAAATGCAGAGCACCCTTCAGGCCGGGCAGGGCGCCCAGCCTGAAAACCAGAAATCAATGCTTGCCGGAATGCCCGAAACCGCCCGCACCGCGCTCGGTTTCAACGAACTCTTCGACCATCTCGAAGTGCGCTTGAACCACCGGCACCAGAACCAGCTGGGCCAAACGCTCGCCGACCACCATGTTGAAATCGGTCTGGCCACGGTTCCAGCACGAAACCATCAACGGACCCTGGTAATCGGAGTCGATCAGGCCGACCAGGTTGCCCAGCACGATGCCGTGTTTATGGCCCAGGCCGGAGCGCGGCAGAATCAGCGCCGCCAGGCCAGGATCGCCAATGTAGACGGACAGGCCGGTCGGAATCAGCACGGTTTCACCCGGTTTGATCACGATGTCTTTTTCCAGCATTGCGCGCAGGTCGAGGCCGGCGGAGCCTGGGGTGGCGTATTGCGGCAGCGGGAATTCGGTACCGATGCGTGGGTCGAGGATCTTGGCTTGCAAAGCGTGCATGTAAATTAAACCTGGTTCAGACGTTCGGCGATAAAAGTGATCAGCTGGCGAGCAATCTTGCTCTTGCTGGTCTGGGCGAAAAGTGTGGCGTGGAGCTCACGGTCGATCACGCTGCAGGCGTTTTCTTCGCTGTTGAAGCCAATGCTCGGGTTGGCGACGTCGTTGGCGACGATCAAATCGAGGTTCTTGTCTTTCAACTTGCGCGCAGCGTAATCGAGCAGGTGTTCGGTTTCAGCGGCGAAACCGACGCTGAATGGGCGGTCGGGGCGCGTGGCAATGGTGGCCAGAATGTCTGGGTTGCGGACCATTTGTAGTAGCAAGCCGTCGCCGTTCGTAGGGTCTTTCTTGAGTTTCTGTGGGGCGACGACTTCCGGGCGGTAGTCCGCGACTGCTGCCGAGGCGATGAACAGGTCGCAAGGGATCGCGGCTTCGCAAGCGGCGAGCATGTCGCGGGCGCTGACCACGTCGATGCGGGTGACTCTATCCGGCGTCGGCAGGTGCACCGGGCCGGTGATTAGGGTCACGCGGGCGCCTGCTTCAACGGCAGCTTCGGCCAGGGCAAAGCCCATTTTTCCGGAGCTGTGGTTGGTGATGTAGCGCACCGGGTCGATGTTTTCCTGGGTCGGGCCGGCGGTGATCAGCACGTGTTTGCCGGTCAGCGCCTGGCGCTGGAAGCAGTCCGCCGCGCATTGGGCGAGTTCGACGGCTTCGAGCATGCGGCCCAGGCCCACATCGCCACAGGCCTGGCTGCCCGAGGCCGGGCCGAAGGCCTTGATGCTGCGGCTTTCGAGGGTTTGCAGGTTGGCCTGGGTCGCCGGGTCGCGCCACATGGCCTGGTTCATCGCCGGGGCGACGGCGACCACAGCGTCGGTGGCCAGCACCAGCGTGGTCAGCAGGTCGTCGGCGATGCCTTGGGCCAGGCGGGCGATCAGGTCCGCGGTCGCCGGAGCGATCAGCACCATGTCGGCCCACTTGGCGAGTTCGATGTGGCCCATCGCCGCTTCGGCCGCCGGGTCCAGCAGGTCCAGGTGGACCGGGTGCCCGGACAGGGCCTGCATGGTCAGCGGAGTGATGAACTCGGCGCCGCCACGGGTCATGACCACGCGCACTTCGGCGCCCTGATCGATCAGGCGGCGAACCAGATCGGCGCTCTTGTAGGCAGCAATACCGCCGCCGACGCCCAGAACGATGCGTTTCCGATACAGCCGCTGCATAGGTCTGCCTTTCATTTCGTTGATGACTGCGTAGCGATACCCCCTCCCCAGGAGTGAAATCGCCCGCAAAAAAGATGGGCTACGATATCACAGCGACCGCTACGGAACAGCGGCGCCCACAGACCAGGGAGGTGCTATGAGTATTCGCGATTGGCCAGCGGCCGAGCGGCCGCGGGAGAGGTTACTGGAGTTGGGTTCGGCGAGCCTTTCGGACGCAGAGCTGTTGGCGATTTTTTTACGGACCGGCGTGTCGGGTAAAAGCGCGGTGGATCTGGCGCGACATTTGTTGAGTCAATTTGGCAGCCTGCGCGCCTTGCTGGAGGCCGATCTAAAGGCATTCAGCGGACAGTTGGGGCTCGGGCCGGCAAAGTTTGCGCAGTTGCAGGCAGTGTTGGAAATGGCCCGTCGGCATCTGGCTGAGCGCTTGCGCCACAGCTCCGTGTTGGAGAATCCGCTGATGGTGCGTGATTACCTCAAGTCGATGCTGCGACATGAGCCTCATGAAGTATTTGGTTGTCTGTTTCTCGATTCGAAACATCGAGTGCTGGCGTTTGAATCACTGTTTCGCGGCTCTATCGACTGCACCAGCGTTTATCCGCGTCAGGTGGTCAAGCGCGCTTTGGCTCACAACGCCGCAGCTTTGATCCTTTGCCACAACCATCCCTCAGGCAATCCCGACCCTAGTCATGCCGACCGAAAGCTGACCAAGCGCCTGCAAGAGGCGCTGGACTTGATCGATGTGCGGATACTCGACCATTTCATCATCGGCGACGGCGATCCGCTGTCGATGGCGGAGTATGGGTGGATGTGATGCAGGGCAAAGCGCGAACCCTGTAGGAGCCAGCTTGCTGGCGATGAGGCCAGTAAATTCAGCTTGGGTGTTGAATGTGCTGACGCCATCGCCAGCAAGCTGGCTCCTACAAGGTTTTGCGTGTGGCTGTTATTTGAGGTTGACCTTGGAGTAATCCTGACGGCCAAACGGGCTCACCGAATAACCCTCGACTTCCTTGCGCATCAGCGCGAAGGCCGTCGGGTGGGCCAGCGGCAGCCACAGCGCCTGCTGCTGGATCTGCGCCTGAGCCTGCTCATAGAGCTTGGTGCGTACACCTTGCTCGGAGGTGGTCTTGCCGGCACTGATCAGCTTGTCCAGGTCCTGGTTGCAGTAACGGGCGAAGTTGGTGCCGGACTTGACCGCCGCGCAGGAGAACTGCGGCGTCAGGAAGTTATCCGGGTCGCCGTTGTCGCCAGCCCAGCCCATGAACAGCAAGTCATGCTCGCCAGCCTTGGCGCGGCGGATCACTTCGCCCCATTCGATCACGCGAATCTCGGCCTGAATGCCGATTTCCGCCAGGTCCGACTGGAGTAACTGCGCGCCGAGGCTTGGGTTGGGGTTCAGCAGGCTTCCGGACGGGCGGGTCCAGATCGTCGTCTGGAAACCGTCTTTCAGGCCGGCCTTGGCCATCAGTGCCTTGGCTTTTTCAGCGTCATGCGCGTAGCCCGGCAAGCCTTTGGCGTAGCTCCAGGTATTCGGTGGATACGGGCCGTTGGCGGCTTCGGCGGTGTCTTCGAACACGGCTTTGACGTAGTTGGCCTTGTCGAACGCGAGGTTGATCGCCTGGCGCACTTCAGGCTTGTCCAGCGGCGGATGCTGGCTGTTGATGGCAACGAACGCGGTCATGAACGCGTCAGTCTTTTCGACTTTCAGTGTCGGCTCTTTCAGCGCGGCTTGTACGTCCAGTGGTTTGGGCGAGAGGGCGATCTGGCACTCGTTACGACGCAGTTTCTGCAACCGCACGTTGGCGTCCGGGGTGATGGCGAAGATCAGCGGGTCCACCGAAGGCTTGCCACGGAAGTAGTCCGGGTTGGCTTTGTAGCGGATCGTGGCGTCCTTCTGAAAACGCGTGAACACGAACGGGCCGCTACCGATCGGCTGGCTGTTGAGCTTCTCCGGGGTGCCGGCTTTCAGCAACTGGTCGGCGTATTCGGCGGAGTAGATCGAGGCGAAGCCCATGCTCAGGGTCGGCAGGAACGTCGATTCCGGATGATCGAGGGTGAAGCGCACGGTCAGCGGATCCAGCGCGTCGATCTTCTTGATCAGCGCCGGCAATTGCATCGATTGCGCGTGCGGGAAGCCGCTCTGCGCCACTTTGTGCCACGGATTTGCAGGGTCGAGCATGCGCTCGAAGCTGAATTTCACGTCTTCGGCGGTCAGTTCGCGGGTCGGACTGAAGTATTCGGTGCGGTGGAATTTCACCTGCGGATGCAGCTTGAACACGTAGGTCAGGCCATCCGGGCTGACTTCCCAGCTGTCCGCGAGGCCTGCGACCACTTTGCCGCTGGCGGTATCGAAGTCCACCAAGCGGTTCATCAGCACGTCGGCCGAGGCGTTGGTGGTGGTCAGCGAGTTGTATTGCACCACGTCGAACCCTTCCGGGCTGGCCTCGGTGCAGACGCTCAGGGCGGCGGCGTGGGCCAGCGGGCTCAGTAGAAGCGGGGCGAGCAACAGCGGTAGGGCAGCGAGGCGCATGGTCGGATTCCTTTACAGATCGAAGGCCCATCTGCAAGTGCAGTCTGGAAAAGGCTTACCCTAGAGGGCTCTTTTGTAAATGACTATCCCCTTTTTCATTTTAAGGGGACTATGTGCGGTCGTTTTCGGTGAATGCCGGCCGAGAAAACCCCTGGATTGGCCGGTTGGCCGATTTTCTGCGACGAGCGGTCTTTATCGACGATAGCCTTTACCCAAGGCGCTCGCAGCCTGAAAAATGGGGTTTTTATCAAGTCGGTGCGCACGGAATGTTGTTGCACCTCAGTCTTTCTGGTATAAAGCAGCGCTCTTTTCTAGGGGCCCGGTTCCTTCACTGTAGGTGTAGCCGGTAAGACCTCTAAAGAAACGCGGCGCCTGGCGCCAAATGACTGAGAGATTAAGCGGCCAACCCATGCCGGGTTGGGCATGTGGTTTTAGAGGGCTGAGGCATGTCGAGAGTATGTCAAGTTACCGGTAAGGGTCCGGTGACTGGGAATAACATTTCCCACGCAAACAACAAAACCCGTCGTCGTTTCCTGCCGAACCTGCAGCATCACCGCTTCTGGGTTGAAGAAGAGAAACGTTTCGTGCGTCTGCGCGTATCTGCCAAAGGCATGCGTATCATCGACAAGCGTGGCATCACTGTCGTGCTGGCCGAAATCCGCGCCGCTGGCAAGATCTAAGGGAGCTAATCATGCGTGAATTGATTCGTTTGATTTCGAGCGCCGGTACTGGTCACTTCTACACTACCGACAAGAACAAGCGCACTACTCCGGACAAAATCGAGATCAAGAAATTTGATCCGGTTGTTCGCAAGCACGTGATCTACAAAGAAGGCAAAATCAAGTAATTGATTTTTCTCTCTTACGAAAAAGGCCCGTATCGCGAGATACGGGCCTTTTTTGTTGCCTGAGGGTTTTGCGTTGGTTGTCAGGGCCTCATCGCGAGCAGGCTCGCTCCCACAGGTTTTGTGATCGACATAGATCCCTGTGGGAGCGAGCCTGCTCGCGATGAGGCCGGCCCGAACAACGCAAGTCGTCAGGCCTTCTGTTCAAACGCCACATAAATCTTGCGGCACGGCTCCAGCACTTCCCAGGTGCCACGAAAGCCTGCCGGGATCACGAAGCGATCACCCACGCGCAGTGTCTTGGCATTGCCGTCGAGGTCTCGCAGCACTGAAACACCCTGAACGATTTCGCAGTATTCATGCTCGGTGAAGTTCACCGTCCACTGACCGACAGCGCCTTCCCACACACCGGCGTTCAACTGGCCGCACGGGCTGTTGTAGTGGTTGTAAACCACTTGCTCGGGGTCGCCCTTCAAGATTTTCGCCGGGTCCGGCCTGTAACGCTCGGGCTCGGTAGTGGCTTGGCTAAAATCGACGATATTCTGGATGCTCATTATTGTTATCCCCCGTGATTGCGGCGCGAGTGGCTGGAAAGATGGCTGGAAAGCCCCAAGTCTATGTTTATTAAAATGAACACCGCAAGGCCGTTTACCGACCTTATGTCAAATATATTGAAACAACCCCGGCCACTGGTTTAGGGTGACGGTTGCCTTCGGCCGAATTGCAGGCTGGCTGGGCAGAATTCCTGGGGACGTCCGCGAAGAACGCGGGGCGCTCGTATTCAATAAGAGGAGGACACTCGAATGACCACCCTGACTCGTGCCGATTGGGAACAACGGGCTCGCGATCTGAAGATCGAAGGCCGCGCCTACATCAATGGCGAATACACCGATGCCGTCTCCAGCGAGACCTTCGAGTGCATCAGTCCGGTCGATGGCCGTCTGCTGGGCAAGATTGCCAGCTGTGACGCCGCCGACGCCCAGCGCGCTGTTGAAAACGCTCGCGCCACGTTCAATTCCGGTGCCTGGTCGCGTTTGGCCCCGACCAAACGCAAAGCCACCATGATCCGTTTTGCCGGCCTGCTGAAACAGCACGCCGAAGAGCTGGCCCTGCTTGAAACCCTCGATATGGGCAAACCAATCAGCGATTCGCTGTACATCGACGTTCCCGGCGCGGCGCAAGCCCTGAGCTGGAGCGGTGAGGCTATCGACAAGATCTACGACGAAGTCGCCGCGACCCCGCACGATCAGTTGGGTCTGGTCACTCGCGAGCCGGTCGGCGTTGTCGGCGCCATCGTGCCGTGGAACTTCCCGCTGATGATGGCCTGCTGGAAACTCGGCCCGGCGCTGTCCACCGGTAACTCGGTGATCCTCAAGCCATCCGAAAAATCACCGCTGACCGCCATCCGCATCGCGGCGCTGGCCGTTGAAGCCGGCATCCCGAAAGGCGTGCTGAACGTGCTGCCGGGCTACGGTCACACTGTCGGCAAGGCCCTGGCCCTGCACAACGATGTCGACACGCTGGTGTTCACCGGTTCGACCAAGATCGCCAAGCAACTGCTGATCTACTCGGGTGAATCGAACATGAAGCGCGTCTGGCTCGAAGCCGGCGGCAAGAGCCCGAACATCGTGTTCGCCGATGCCCCGAACCTGCAGGAAGCTGCGGAAGCGGCTGCGGGCGCCATCGCCTTCAACCAGGGCGAAGTCTGCACCGCCGGTTCGCGTCTGCTGGTCGAGCGTTCGATCAAGGACCAGTTCCTGCCGTTGGTGATCGAGGCCTTGAAGGCCTGGAAGCCGGGCAACCCGCTGGACCCGGCGACCAACGTCGGCGCGCTGGTGGACACCCAGCAGATGAACACCGTGCTGTCCTACATCGAATCCGGCCACACCGACGGCGCCAAACTGGTTGCTGGCGGCAAGCGCACGCTGCAGGAAACCGGTGGCACCTACGTTGAGCCAACGATTTTCGACGGCGTCAGCAACGCGATGAAAATCGCCCAGGAAGAAATCTTTGGCCCGGTGTTGTCGGTCATCGCTTTCGATACCGCCGAAGAAGCCATCGCGATTGCCAACGATACGCCTTACGGCCTGGCTGCTGCGGTGTGGACCAAGGACATCTCGAAGGCTCACCTGACTGCCCGGGCCTTGCGTGCCGGTAGCGTGTGGGTCAACCAGTACGATGGTGGCGACATGACCGCACCGTTTGGTGGCTTCAAGCAGTCGGGCAACGGTCGTGACAAATCGCTGCATGCGTTCGACAAGTACACCGAGCTGAAGGCGACCTGGATCAAGTTGTAAGCCAGTGAAGGAGTCCGATAGCCAATCGGGCTCCTGAGCGACGCAGATCCCTTGTGGGAGCGGGCTTGCTCGCGAAGGCGCCGTAACAGCCAACGATGATGTTGGATGTGATGGCCTCTTCGCGAGCAAGCCCGCTCCCACATTTGTTTTGTGTTGTCTGCGAAAAATAATATCCACAGGAGCGTGGAACATGCGTTGGGCGACTTATTTCGCCGTGTTGGCGTCTGTCTTGAGTGTCGGCCTGGCCCTGGGTGTCAGCATGCCGCTGGTATCGTTTCGCCTGGAAGGCTGGGGTTACGGTTCGTTCGCCATCGGCGTAATGGCCGCGATGCCGGCGATTGGCGTATTGCTGGGGGCGAAGATCTCCAGCCATCTGGCGGCGCGGCTCGGCACGGCCAATCTGATGCGCTTGTGCCTGTGGGCCGGGGCGGCCTCCATCGGTTTGCTGGCGCTGTTGCCGAGTTATCCGGTGTGGCTGGTGCTGCGGCTGATGATCGGGGTGATCCTGACCCTCGTCTTTATCTTGGGTGAAAGCTGGATCAACCAGTTGGTGGTCGAGCAATGGCGCGGTCGGCTGGTGGCGCTGTATGGCAGCAGCTATGCGCTGAGTCAGCTGGCCGGGCCTTTGTTGTTGGGTGTTCTGGGGACTGAGCTCGATTATGGATTCTGGGTCGGGGTCGGTTTGCTGACGGCGGCACCGTTCCTGTTGCTCGGCCGCAGCGGTGCGCCGACCAGCGAAGCCTGCAGCGTGACTTTCAGCGACTTGTGGGGCTTCTGCCGAGGCCTGCCGGCGATTGCCTGGGGCGTGGCGCTGTTCGCGGCGTTCGAGGCGATGATCCTGACCTTGTTGCCGGTCTATTGCCTGCGCCAGGGCTTTACCACGGAAATCGCCTTGGCGATGGTCAGCACTGTGGTGGTGGGCGATGCCTTGCTGCAATTGCCGATTGGCGCACTGGCGGATCGCTTGTCGCGACGTACGTTGTTCACCGGTTGCGCTGTGGTGCTGATGCTCTCGAGCCTGGCGATTCCATTGCTCATCGACACGTTGCTGATCTGGCCATTGTGGGTGTTGTTCGGCGCCAGTGCCGGGGGCTTGTTCACCTTGTCGCTGATCCTGATCGGCGAGCGTTATCGCGACGATGCGCTGGTGCGGGCCAATGCGCATATTGCGCAGCTATGGGGCATTGGTTGCCTGGTCGGACCATTGGCGGCTGGTGCCGGTAGTCAGTGGATTAGCGGTCATGCGTTGCCGCTGTTGATGGCGGCGGGTGCGTTAGGACTGGTGATTTTGTTGTCGCGCCAAGGTGCGTTCGGCACGGTGGCCGAGCCTGCCTGAAACCGAAATGTAGGAGCGAGCCTGCTCGCGATGGTGTGTCAGCCAAACCTGTGTGGCTGACACACCATCGCGAGCAGGCTCGCTCCTACAGGGGTTTTTTATTGTGGGTTAGAGCATTTTCTCCAGTCCCACGGCGGTGCTCATCCATGCATTGAAATGGCGCCACCAGCTTCCCGGTTCATCGGTCAATGTGTGCATTTTGCCGTCGTCTTCAGTCACCCAGACGATCCGCTCGTCTTCCAGTTTCACCTCATAACTCAGAGGCGGCGCCATACCTTCCAGCGCCGCCTTGCGCACATAGACAGCGAGTTCGGGGCTGTCTACCAGCACCCCGACCTCGGTGTTCCACAGTAGCGAGCGCGGGTCGAAGTTGAACGAGCCGATGAAGGATTTCTGCTGGTCGAAGATCATCGCTTTGCTGTGCAGACTCGAATCGGAACCCCGGTATGGCTTGCTGTAGAAAATATGCGGCCCGCTGCCGCCGCCTTCGCCGGGCTGGCGACGCAATTCGTACAACTTCACGCCATGTTCCAGCAATGCCCGGCGATAGGGCGCATAACCGCCGTGCACCGCCGGTACATCGGTGGCTTCCAGCGAGTTGGTCAGCAGGCTGACAGAGACCCCGGCATCGGCGCGGCCAGTCAGGTAAACCAGCCCTGGCTGGCCCGGTACGAAGTAAGCCGAGATCATGATCAGCTCTTTGCTGACCCCGTTCAGCTGAGGCGCCAACTGCGTGGTCAGCAGCAATTGCGGGTCGGGTTCGCCGTCTGCCAAAACCTTGCTCGGTGCGTCCCACAACGCCTGGTTCCAGGCCCAGATCAGCTCCCGGCGCCAGATGTCCATGCGGGGGTTTGTGGTGTAAGTCATCAATTGTTGATACAGCGCGTGATTCTGTTTGCGCGTCTCTTCCAGTGATTCTTCCAGGCGCGTGCGGGTGTTTTGCAGGTCCTTTTGCGTCGGTCGGCTCGACAGGAATTCATCGATCGGCTTGCTCAGCGCACTGTTCCAATACTGATCAAAGCTGTGGCCCAACTGCTCGGCGACCGGCCCGACGCCGAGCATGTCGATGTCGGTGAAATTCAGGTTGGGCTCGGCATCGAAATACTCGTCCCCCAGGTTACGCCCGCCAACGATGGCGGCGCTGTTGTCCGCCAGCCACAGTTTGTTGTGCATGCGCCGGTGTTGCAGCGACAGGTTGAACAGCCGGCCCATGGTCCGCGTTACGCCGGTGCTACGGCCCAGGTGCAGCGGGTTGAACAGGCGGATCTGGATCTGCGGGTGCGCCGCCAGCGTGGCGATGATCCAGTCGAGGCCATCGCTGGTGGTGTCGTCGAGCAGGATTCTCACGCGTACGCCACGGTCGGCAGCCTTGAGCAATTCGTCCACCAGCATCCGTGTGCTAATGCCGTCATGGACGATGTAGTACTGCAAGTCGAGGCTGCTTTGGGCGTTGCGGATCAGCTCGGCACGGGCCATGAACGCTTCGCCGCTATTGGACAGCAGCCGAAAGCCGGACTTGCCCTCGTGGGGCGCGGCCTGGGCCTGGATTGATCGACCGAATGCCGAGTCGCTGGCGGGCAGCGCCTGGCTCGGTTCGCGTTGAACATCGAGACTGGCGCAACCGCCCAGGAGCGAGGCGAGTAGCAGCAGAGCGAGTAGGGGCTGTCTGACTCTCACGTGGGATCGGTCCGATTGGCGGCAGTTGTCGACATATGGACGCTGGATCTCGGCTAAAGGTCAGTCGGTGAAGTTCTCATTTTCCGCCAGCAGTTTGATTGCCGCCGCGCCGACCTTGCGCACTGCGTCTTCGATCTGTGGTGTTGGCTTGGCAGCGTAGTTCATCCGCAGGCAATTGCGGTATTTGCCCGAGGGCGAAAAGATGCTGCCGACGGCAATCTGTACGCCTTGGTCATGCAGGGCGCGGTTCAGTTTCAGGGTGTCGAAGCCATCGGGCAGTTCGACCCAGAGCATGAAACTGCCTTGCGGCCGACTGGCGCGGGTGCCGGCGGGAAAATAGCGGCTGACCCAATCGATCATGATGTCGCGATTGCGCTGGTATTGTGTGCGCACCCGCCGCAAATGAGGCTCGAAGTGACCGGCCTTGAGGAATTCGGCGATGGCGATCTGCGGTTGCGGCGCTGTGCTGCCGGTGCTGATGTATTTCATGTGCAGCACCCGCTCCAGATAGCGGCCCGGTGCAACCCAGCCGATGCGCAGGCCTGGAGCGAGGGTCTTGGAGAAGGAACTGCAGAGCAGGACGCGGCCGTCTTCGTCGAAGGATTTGATCGTGCGCGGTCGCGGGTAGTTGTAGGCCAGTTCGCCATACACATCGTCCTCGATGATCGCCACGTCGAACCGCTGTGCAAGCGTCAACAACGCGCGTTTGCGCGATTCCGGCATGATGTAGCCCAACGGGTTGTTGCAGTTGGGGGTCAACTGTATGGCCTTGATCGGCCATTGCTCCAGGGCCAGTTCCAGTGCATCGAGGCTGATCCCGGTCAGCGGGTCGGTGGGGATTTCCAGGGCTTTCATGTTCAAGCCCTTGAGCGTCTGCATGGCGCCGTGAAAGCTCGGCGAATCCACCGCGACGATGTCGCCCGGTTCACAGATGGAGCGAATGCTGGTGGACAGCGCTTCGTGGCAGCCGGTGGTGATCACCAGGTCGTTGGCCGTCAGTTGGCAGCCGGAGTCGAGCATCAGGCGGGCGATTTGCTCACGCAGTTCGAGGGTGCCATGGATGTTGTCGTAATACAGGCCGGGCATGTCCTGCCGTCGACTGATGCGCGCGAGGTTGCGCAGCAACGGTTTCATGGTTGGCGTGGTGATGTCCGGCATGCCGCGACCCAGTTGCACCACGTCTTTGCGCGGCACCGCGCGGATCAGTTCCAGCACCTGGTCCCACTGCGAGATATCCACAGGACGTTGCGCCGGACGGCCAATCGCCGGCAGTTCCGGCAAGTCGCGGCTGACCGGGACGAAATAGCCGGACTTGGGTTTCGGCATCGCCAGTCCGCTGTCTTCCAGCACCCGATAGGCCTGTTGCACCGTGCTCAGGCTGACCCCGTGTTCGACGCTTAATGCCCGCACCGACGGCAGCCGGTCGCCGGGGCGATAGAAGCCCTGTTCGATCCGCGTGCCGAGCAATTCGGCGAGGTTGACGTAAAGGGTCATGGCGCAGTCTCGGTGTGGGTGATTCGGTTAACCAGTACAGATCAGGCAAAAAATTGTAATTCAGAGGCTAAAACGTCAAATCTGTATGGAATTAATACAGGTTGGTTGAATCTGTAATGCTTTTCGCCGTCCGCGCATCATGAAAGCTCTGGCTACCCAAGTAAACAGGAGCAATCAAAATGAACGGCTTGAGCGATGTGCGGCTGACGTTACGCAGTCAGGAACTGGCGGCAGGGCAAATCAACGGTACGCGCGAGGCGTTGATGCGCAACGCACCGTCGGGCCTGAATCGCTGGGGTCTGTTCTGGCATCGTCTGCACACGCGCAAGGCGTTGCTGGAACTGACGCCGGAGCAATTGCGGGATGTCGGGTTGAGCCGGGAACAGGCGCGGGAGGAGGGGCTTAAGCCTTTCTGGCGGATCTGAGGTTTGTGGTGTTCATTAGATCCATTCGCGGGCAAGCCTCGCTCCTACAAGGGATACGCGTCCAACTGTAGGAGCGAGGCTTGCCCGCGAAGGCGTCATCACTGACGCCACAAATCCCTCAGACCAACTCTTTAAGCCGATGCCACAACATCCCCAACGCCAACAGCGGCGAACGCAAATGCTTCCCGCCGGGGAAAGTAATGTGCGGCACCTTGGCAAACAGATCGAACCCGCCACCCTGCTGTCCACTAATCGCCTCGGCCAGCAGCTTGCCCGCCAGATGCGTGGCATTCACGCCGTGACCTGAATAAGCCTGGGCGTAATACACGTTAGGCTGGTCCTTGAGCCGGCCAATCTGCGGCAATCGATTAGCGCCAATGCCGATCATCCCGCCCCACTGATAATCAATCTTCGCGCCGGCCAGTTGCGGGAAAACCTCAAGCATCTTCGGCCGCATATACGCGGCGATGTCCTTCGGGTCGCGACCTGAATAATGGCACGCACCGCCAAACAGCAAGCGACGATCCGCCGAGAGTCGGTAGTAATCCAGCGCCACCCTTTGATCACACACCGCCATGTTCTGCGGCAGCAGTTCATGTGCCTGTTCTTCGCTCAAGGGTTCGGTGGCGATGATGTAGCTGCCGGCGGGCAACACCTTGCCGCTGAGTTCGGGGTTGAGTTGGTTGAGGTAGGCGTTGCAGCCCAGCACCAGGGTTTTTGCACGAACCGAACCTTGAGCCGTATGGACCCTCACCTCCGGGCCGTAATCAATGCGGGTCACTGCCGATTGCTCAAACAGTCTGGCGCCCAGTTGCTGCGCAGCGGCGGCTTCGCCCAATGCCAGATTCAGTGGGTGCAAATGGCCCGAACCCATGTCGATCAGGCCGCCGACGTAGCGGTCAGAACCCACCACGCTGTGCATTTCATGGGCTTGCAGCAATCGGGTTTCGTAGCGGTAACCAAGGCTGCGCAGTTCCTCGGCGTCTTCGGCGAAACCTTCCAGGTCGCGGGGTTTGTTGGCGAGATCGCAGTAACCCCAGGTCAGGTCGCAAGGGATCTGAAAACGCTCGACGCGCTGTCGGACGATTTCCACCGCTTCCAGGCCCATGAGTTTCATCTGACGCACGCCGTCCGTGCCGATCACGTTGGCGAACTGATCGAGCCCATGACCGACGCCACGAATCAGTTGCCCACCATTACGGCCGCTGGCGCCCCAGCCAATCTTGTGCGCTTCGAGCAGCACCACGCTCAGGCCGCGTTCCGCCAGCTCAAGCGCGGTGTTCAGCCCGGAAAACCCGCCGCCGACCACGCACACATCGGCTACCAGCTCGCCTTTCAACACCGGGTGATCGGGCTGCGGCAGGCTGCTGGCGGCGTAATAAGAGGCGGTGTGCTGAGCACGGGCATTCATGCGCATCATCCTGATTTTTGTGTTTAGTAAATTTGACGGAGCATAAGCCGGACCTTCCGGCGCGGGTAACACTGGTCGGTTGTGGCTGTCTGGATCGGCGCGTTTGCGTCAGAATCGCGCTCCAGTCCGCTTTGGGTCACCGTTTCGATGAGCTGCAACAGTCAGAAAATCCGCACGTTGCGACAGCAGATTCCCTCGTTCGAGTGCGTGCCCGGCTGCCATGACTGCTGCGGACCGGTGACCACCTCGCCGGAAGAAATGTCGCGCCTGCCGCGCAAGACCCGCGCCGAGCAGGATGCGGCGATGGATGAACTCAACTGTGTGCACTTGGGGCCCAACGGCTGCACGGTGTATGACGAGCGACCGCTGATTTGCCGGTTGTTCGGCACCACCAAGACCTTGCCGTGCCCGAATGGGCGGGGGCCGGTGGAGTTGATTCATCCACGGGTGGAGAAGCAGATTCATGAGTACATGGCTTCTACCCGGCAGGTGCTCGTCTAAGTCGAGACCGAGTCGCCTCAATCGCGAGCAGGCTCACTCCCACATTGGAATGCATTTCAACTGTAGGAGTGAGCCTGCTCGCGATGGGGCCCGATCAGACACCGCAAAACTTTCAATCCGGAATCGGCAGACTCAGACTCTCCTTCACCTCTTCCATCACGATATAGCTCTTCGATTCCCGCACATGCGGCAGCTTGAGCAGGATGTCGCCCAGCAGCTTGCGATAAGAAGCCATCTCCGAGATCCGCGCCTTCACCAGGTAGTCGAAATCCCCTGACACCAAATGGCATTCCAGCACATGGGGCAGTTTCAGCACCGCGCGTCGGAACTCTTCGAAAGTATCGCCGGATTTGTAGTCGAGGCTGATCTCGACGAACACCAGCAGACTACCCTTGAGGTGCTGCGGGTTCAGCCGGGCGTTGTAGCCCATGATGATCCCTTCGCGCTCCAAGCGCCGGACCCGCTCGGTGCAGGGCGTGGTCGAGAGCCCGACCTTTTCCCCAAGCTCCGTGAAGGAGATACGCCCGTCCGCTTGCAGGATCCGCAGGATGTTGCGGTCGATCTTGTCCAGCTCACGTTTGGTCTGAGTGTTGGTACGCATAGGGGATGCGCCTCCGTGAAAAGCGTTTTTGCCGAGAATTGTCGCCAAATATAGGTGCTTATATAGTGAAATGCACTGGCTAATCTTTTTTAAACTGCCCACATCTACGGTCTGTTCTACAAACGTCAGCGGCACGCCGCGATGAGGGATATGAAAATGCGCGTTATGGTCTTGGGTAGCGGCGTCATCGGTACCACCAGTGCTTATTATCTGGCGCGTGCCGGGTTCGAAGTGGTGGTGGTGGACCGTCAGCCGGCTGCGGCCATGGAGACCAGTTTCGCCAACGCCGGGCAGGTTTCGCCGGGTTATGCCTCGCCGTGGGCCGCACCGGGTGTGCCGCTCAAGGCCATCAAGTGGCTGTTGCAGCGCCACGCACCGCTGGCGATCAAGGCCACTGCCGACATCGACCAATACCTGTGGATGGCGCAGATGCTGCGCAACTGTACCGCCAGCCGTTATGCGGTGAACAAGGAGCGCATGGTCCGTCTGTCCGAATACAGCCGTGACTGCCTCGACGAACTGCGCGCCGAAACCGGCATTGCCTACGAAGGCCGCAGCCTCGGTACTACTCAATTGTTCCGCACCCAGGCTCAACTCGACGGCGCCGCGAAAGACATCGCCGTACTGAAAGAGTCCGGCGTGCCGTTCGAACTGCTCGACCGTGCCGGCATTGCTCGCGTTGAGCCGGCGCTGGCCAGCGTGACCGATATCCTTGCCGGTGCCCTGCGCCTGCCGAACGACCAGACCGGCGATTGCCAGATGTTCACCAGTCGCCTGGCCGAAATGGCTGTGAAACTGGGTGTGGAATTCCGCTTCGGCCAAGACATTCAGAAGCTCGACTACGCCGGTGATCGCATCAACGGTGTGTGGATCGACGGCAAGCTGGAAACCGCTGACCGCTACGTATTGGCACTCGGCAGCTACTCGCCGCAACTGCTCAAGCCGCTGGGCATCAAGGCACCGGTTTACCCGCTCAAGGGTTACTCCCTGACCGTGCCGATCACCAACCCGGCGATGGCCCCGACGTCGACCATTCTCGACGAGACCTATAAGGTCGCGATCACCCGTTTCGACAACCGCATCCGCGTAGGCGGCATGGCTGAAATTGCCGGTTTTGACCTGTCGCTGAACCCGCGTCGGCGCGAAACCCTGGAGATGATCGTCAACGACCTTTATCCTCAGGGCGGCGATCTGGCCCAGGCAAGTTTCTGGACCGGTCTGCGTCCGACCACGCCGGACGGCACGCCGATTGTGGGTGCAACGCCGTTCAGCAACCTGTTCCTGAACACCGGTCACGGCACCCTCGGCTGGACCATGGCGTGCGGCTCCGGTCGCTTGCTGGCCGACCTGATGGCGAAGAAAACGCCACAGATCAGTGCAGAAGGCCTCGATATTTCCCGTTATGGCAGCAAAGTCCAGGAGCCCGCAAAACATGGCAATCCAGCGCCAGCTCACCAATGAGCGCATGAGTCAGATCGTCGCTCACAACGGTACGGTGTATTTGGCAGGGCAGGTCGGCGACGACATGAACGCCGGGATTGAACAGCAGACTCGCGAAACCCTCGCCAATATCGAGCGTTTGCTGGATATGGCGGGTACCGACAAGCACCATTTGCTGTCGGTGACGATTTACCTGAAAGACATCGACGCGCACTTCGAAGGCATGAACGCGGTGTGGGACAAGTGGCTGCCAAAAGGCGTCGCCCCGGCCCGTGCAACGGTTGAGTCGAAGCTGTGCGAACCGGAAATCCTGATCGAGCTGTCGGTTGTAGCCGCTCTACCGTAAGCCTGTCAGAAAGATCCCTCTCCCGGTGCTGTTGGCGGTTCACGCTGTCAGCCAGCGCCGGTTTTTATTCCCATGACCGCCTAGAAGCCCTGCCGCCATGCGTCCAGCCCGTGCCCTGATCGACCTTCAAGCCCTGCGTCACAACTTTCAGATCGCCCGTGAACTCACCGGGGCCAAGGCCCTCGCGGTGATCAAGGCGGATGCCTACGGCCATGGCGCAGTGCGTTGCGCCCAGGCGCTGGAGGCCGAGGCGGACGGGTTTGCCGTGGCCTGTATCGAAGAAGCGTTGGAACTGCGCGCTGCCGGCATTCGCGCGCCGGTGTTGTTGCTGGAAGGTTTTTTCGAGGCCGACGAGCTGGCGCTGATCGTCGAGCATGATTTCTGGTGCGTGGTGCATTCGCTGTGGCAGCTTGAAGCCATCGAAAAAGCCGCGCTGAGCAAGCCGATCACGGTCTGGCTCAAACTCGATTCGGGCATGCACCGGGTCGGTCTGCAACCAAAGGATTACCAGGCGGGCTATCAACGGCTGCTGGCCAGCGGCAAGGTCGCGAAAGTGGTGCTGATGAGCCACTTCGCCCGCGCCGATGAGCTGCACAGTCAAGCCAGTGCCGAGCAGGTGGCGGTGTTTGAAGCGGCCCGTCAGGGTTTGTCCGCCGAGGTCAGCCTGCGCAACTCGCCGGCAGTGCTCGGTTGGCCGCAGATCCCGAGTGACTGGGTGCGTCCGGGCATCATGCTCTACGGCGCCACACCTTTCGAAGAAGCCAATGCCGTGGCATCGCGCCTGCAACCGGTGATGACCCTGGAATCGAAAGTGATTTGCGTGCAGGAGCTGCCGGCCGGCGAGCCGATCGGTTACGGCGCCAGGTTCATCACCCAGAAGCCGATGCGCGTTGGCGTGGTGGCGATGGGTTATGCCGATGGCTATCCGCGTCATGCACCGACCGGTACGCCGGTGATGGTCGCCGGGCAGCTCAGCCAGTTGATCGGCCGGGTGTCGATGGACATGCTGTGCATCGATCTGACCGATGTACCGCAAGCCGGCCTCGGTTCGACCGTCGAGTTGTGGGGCAAAAACGTGCTGGCCAGCACCGTGGCGGAAGCCGCGGACACGATTCCCTATCAGATCTTCTGCAACCTGCGCCGGGTTCCGCTGCTCTATTCCGGGGCTTGACCCGAACCGCGCGGACCGGAAGTCGCTTCGCTGAACAGGATTCAGGCCAAAGTGTTGTAAATACTGAACGCTGTCGCCATGATAACGCTCAATATTCCTACAACCTGAATCCTGGAGGCGCAAGCTTGGACGTCGGTGAACGACTGCAATCCATCCGTAAGCTCAAAGGTCTTTCGCAGCGTGAACTCGCCAAACGCGCGGGCGTCACCAACAGCACCATTTCGATGATCGAGAAGAACAGCGTCAGTCCCTCGATCAGTTCGCTGCGCAAGGTTCTGGGCGGGATTCCCATGTCGATGGTCGAGTTCTTTTCCGAAGAGATCCTGCAGGAAAAACCGACTCAGATCGTCTACAAGGCTAACGAACTGATCGATATTTCCGATGGCGCAGTGACCATGAAACTGGTCGGCCGGGCTCACCCGAGCCGCGCCATTGCCTTCCTCAATGAAATCTACCCGCCAGGCGCCGACACCGGTGACGAGATGCTCACCCATGAGGGCGAGGAAACCGGGATTCTGGTGGAAGGGCGTCTGGAGCTGGTGGTCGGGCTGGAAACTTTTGTGCTCGAAGCCGGTGATAGCTACTACTTTGAAAGTACCAAGCCGCACCGTTTCCGTAATCCGTTCGACGCGCCGGCGCGACTAATCAGCGCAGCCACGCCAGCGAATTTTTAAGAGAAGAGGCGCCCTGCCAGCACGGCAGCGGCACCCAAAGGGTTTTTCCGCGGCGCAACAAGACCCCTTCGACTTTGGGGTTGTTTCAGTGCGGCGGGCTTACCGCTATACTTGCGCCCGCCTGCGAACCGTGGCCGTAGGCGTGACTAGCCACCATTGAGGGTGAACGCGTGAACCTAATTATGAAAATGCTGGCTGCACCAGCAACCGTTTTGGCCCTTTGGGCTGTCAGCGCTCAAGCTGCGACGAATGACGATATTGCAAAACGCCTTGATCCAGTTGGCCAAGTTTGTGTTCAGGGTCAAGAGTGCAAGGGGATGGAAGTCGCTGCTGCTTCTGGCGGCGGTGGCGGTGCCAAGGCACCTAAAGACGTGATTGCAAAACATTGCAACGCTTGCCACGGCACCGGCCTTTTGGGCGCGCCGAAAATCGGCGACAAGGCTGCCTGGAAAGAACGCGCCGATCACCAGGGCGGTCTCGACGGCATCCTGGCCAAAGCCATTACCGGTATCAATGCGATGCCGCCTAAAGGCACCTGCGCCGACTGCTCCGACGACGAGCTGAAGGGCGCCATCAAAGAGATGTCCGGCCTGTAACACGCCCGCATCGTTAGCGAAAAAGCCGCCTCCGGGCGGCTTTTTTGTGCCCGTTGTTCACGGACCTGTAGGAGCCGGCTTGCTGGCGATCCAGACGCCGCGGTTAACCAGGTAAACCGTGTGATCGTTCATCGCCAGCAAGCCGGCTCCTACAGGTGGTGGGCATAAAGCGATTTACCGCCCGAGGCTGTTCATTGCAGCAAAGACCCGGCAAGCTCGGTCCAACCCCAATTCATGGAATGTAAGGGAGGATCAGATGGTGCAGCTGTGTTCTATCGAGCAAGCGGTCGATGAGGTGCTGGCGCGGTTGCCGGCGCATATCCACATGGGCCTGCCCCTCGGTCTGGGCAAACCCAACCACTTCGTCAACGCGCTGTATCAACGCGTTGCGCAATTGCCCGAGCGCAAGCTGACGATCTACACCGCGCTGTGCCTGGGCCGTCCTGCATTGGGCGACGGCTTGCAGAAGCGCTTCCTCGAACCCTTCATCGAACGGGTATTCGGCGATTATCCGGAGCTGGATTTCCTCGCGGGCCTGCGCAAGGACAGCCTGCCGCCCAACATCCATATTCAACAGTTTTTCATGCAGCCCGGCAGCCTGCTTCATAGCGAATCCGCCCAGCAGGACTACGTGAGCAGCAACTACAGCCACGCCGCACGGGATATCAACGCGGCCGGTTTGAACCTGGTCGCGCAACTGGTGGCCAGCCACTCCGAACACCCGGATCGCCTGAGCCTGAGTTGCAATCCGGATATCACCCTCGACCTGTTTCCGATGATCGCCAAGCGCAGGGCGGCGGGGGAGACGGTCCTGCTCGTGGGCCAGGTACACAACGACTTGCCGTACATGCCCGGTGATGCGGAAATCGGCATCGACACTTTCGACCTGCTGGTCGACGAGAAAGACAACACCACGCTGTTCTCGACGCCGAACATGCCGGTGGGTTTCCAGGACCATTTCATCGGTCTGCACGCCAGCGCGCTGGTCCGCGATGGCGGCACCTTGCAGATCGGCATCGGCGCCATGGGCGACGCGCTGACGGCGGCGTTGTTGGCGCGGCAGGCGGATAACGCCGGTTACCAGGCACTGCTGGCGGATGTGAATCTGAGCCAGTGGGCGCAGTTGATCGGCCGCGAAGGCGGCGTCGAACCGTTTGCCAAAGGCCTTTATGGTTGCAGCGAAATGTTCGTCAACGGCCTGCTGGTGCTGGTCGACGCCGGCATCGTGCGGCGCAAGGTCTACCCCGATGTGCCAACCCAACAACAGGCGAATGCCGGCACGCTGGATGAAGCGGCGCAAACCGACGGCATTTCGGTGCACGGCGGATTCTTCCTCGGGCCGCGCAGTTTCTACGAGCGTCTTCGAGAGCTGCCCCAGAGCAAGCGACTCGAATTCAACATGACCCGTATCAGCTACATCAACGAGCTGTACGGTCAGGAGGAACTCAAACGCTTGCAACGCCTGGATGCGCGCTTCATCAACACCGTATTCACCATGACGTTGCTCGGGGCCGGCGTGGCCGATCAGCTTGAAGACGGTCGTGTCCTCAGCGGCGTCGGTGGGCAATACAACTTCGTCGCCCAGGGCCATGCGCTGGAAGGCGCGCGTTCGATTCTGCTGCTGCGAAGCTGGCGCGAGGCGGGCGGGGAGGTCAGTTCCAACATCGTCTGGCAATACGGCCATTGCACAATCCCGCGGCATCTGCGGGACATCGTGGTCACTGAATACGGTATCGCCGATTTGCGTGGCAAGACCGATGCGGCAGTGATCGAGGCGTTGCTGAACATCAGCGATTCACGGTTCCAGCCCGGCTTGATCGAGCAGGCGCAGAGTGCCGGGAAACTGCCGAAGAGTTTTCGTCTCGATCCGCGTTTTGCCGACAACCGACCAGAACGTTTACAGGCGATTCAGGCGCGGCATCCGCAGTTGTTTCCGGAGTATCCGCTGGGGAGTGATTTCACCGCGCATGAGCGGGATTTGTTGCGGGCGCTGAACTGGTTGAAGAGCAAGTTCAAGCTGACGGAGATTCTGGAGTTGGGCAAGGCGGCGCTGGATGCGCCCGAACCGGCAGCGTTTCCCGAGCATCTGGAGCGCATGCAGCTGACCAACCCGGAAGGGTTGAAAGAGGACCTGTTTCAGCGGCTGCTGCTCACCGGCCTGAAAGCCACCGCGCAGTAACCGCCAACCCAAAACAACTGTAGGAGCCGGCTTGCCGGCGATAGCGGCGTAACAGTCAACGTAGATGTTGGATGTTAGGGCCTCATCGCCGGCAAGCCGGCTCCTACAGGGTTTGCGGCGTAATCCAATAATAGGGATAACGCGGCAAATGGCGTGGCGTTATTCGATGAAGGTCACGACACCGCCAGCCAGCGACTTAACGCGAGCCAACGATTCAACGCGATAACCCTGCGCATCCAGTTCCGCACGTCCACCCTGGAACGACTTCTCGATCACGATACCCAGACCGGCCACGGTCGCGCCGGCCTGTTTGATGATCGAGATCAGCGCCTGGGACGCCTTACCGTTGGCCAAAAAGTCATCGATGATCAGCACGCGGTCGCTGCTGGTCAGGTGGCGCGGGGAGATCGCCACGGTGCTTTCGGTCTGCTTGGTGAACGAGTAAACGGTCGCCGACAGCAGGTTTTCGGTCAGGGTCAGGGACTGATGCTTGCGCGCGAAAATCACCGGTACGCCCAGGTTCAGGCCGGTCATGATCGCCGGAGCGATGCCCGAGGCTTCGATGGTGACGATCTTGGTGATGCCCGAGTCCTTGAACAGCGCAGCGAACTCGTCGCCGATCAGTTTCATCAGCGCCGGGTCGATCTGGTGGTTCAAAAAGGCGTCGACCTTCAGGACCTGATCGGAAAGCACGATGCCTTGTTCGCGAATTTTCTGGTGCAGTGCTTCCATGAAGCGTTCCTCTACTGGCGCCATGTGCGCCTAGTTTGTGAAAAAGTGTCGGTTAAAAAGTGCTCAATTCTAGCGCTTTAACATCGCCCGTATATCGGCCAATGCGGTATTGCCGCGAACGGCTTTGACTTCTACCGGCGTGTCGTCGGTGCCTTCCCAGGCCAGGTCGTCCGGCGGCAGTTCATCGAGGAAGCGGCTGGGCGCGCAGTCGATGATCTCGCCGTACTGCTTGCGCTTGGCCGCGAAGGTGAAGGCCAGGGTCTGGCGTGCGCGGGTAATGCCAACGTAGGCCAGGCGGCGTTCTTCTTCGATGGTGTCGGCTTCGATGCTGGAGCGGTGCGGGAGGATTTCCTCTTCCATGCCCATGATGAACACGTAAGGGAACTCCAGCCCTTTGGAGGCGTGCAAGGTCATCATCTGCACGCCTTCGGCGCCGTCTTCCTCTTCCTGCTGACGTTCCAGCATGTCGCGCAGGACGAGTTTGCCGATGGCGTCCTCGACGGTCATCTCGCCTTCTTCGTCTTTCTCCAGGGTGTTTTTCAACGCCTCGATCAGGAACCAGACGTTACCCATGCGGTAGTCGGCGGCCTTGTCGCTGGAGCTGTTGGTGCGCAGCCAGTTCTCGTAGTCGATGTCCATGACCATGCTGCGCAGCGCCGAAATCGGGTCTTCGCCGGCGCACTGCTCGCGCACCTTGTCCATGAAACGCTTGAAGCGCGACAGGCGATCGGTGAAGCGCGCATCCAGATGCTCGCCCAGGCCGATTTCGTCGGTGGCGGCGTACATCGAGATTTTGCGTTCGGTGGCGTAGTTGCCGAGCTTCTCAAGCGTCGTCGAACCGATTTCCCGGCGCGGGACGTTGATCACCCGCAGGAAGGCGTTGTCGTCGTCCGGGTTCACGATCAGGCGGAAGTAGGCCATCAGGTCTTTCACTTCCTGGCGTCCGAAAAAGCTGTTGCCGCCGGACAACCGATACGGAATCTGGTGGTGCTGCAACTTCAGCTCGATCAGCTTGGCCTGATAGTTACCGCGATACAGGATCGCGAAATCGCTGTAGGGCCGGTCGGTGCGCAAGTGCAGGGTCAGCAGTTCCACGGCCACGCGCTCGGCTTCGGCGTCTTCGTTGCGGCAGCGGATCACGCGGATCTCGTCGCCGTGACCCATCTCGCTCCACAGCTGCTTTTCGAATTCGTGCGGGTTGTTCGAGATCAGCACGTTGGCGCAGCGCAGGATGCGGCTGGTGGAGCGATAGTTTTGCTCCAGCATCACCACTTTCAGGGACGGGTAGTCGTCCTTGAGCAGCATCAGGTTTTCCGGGCGGGCGCCGCGCCAGGCGTAGATCGACTGGTCGTCGTCGCCCACCACGGTGAACTGGTTGCGCGTGCCGATCAGCAACTTCACCAGCAAATACTGGCTGGCGTTGGTGTCCTGGTATTCGTCCACCAGCAAGTAGCGGACTTTGTTCTGCCACTTTTCGAGGATGTCGGCGTGTTCCTGGAACAGTTTCACCGGCAGCAGGATCAGGTCGTCGAAGTCCACCGCGTTGAACGCCTTGAGCGTGCGTTGGTAGTGGGTGTAGACGATGGCGGCGGTCTGTTCCTTGGGATTGCGCGAGTTTTCCAGGGCTTCGGCGGGCAGGATCAGGTCGTTTTTCCACGAGCCGATCATGTTCTTGATCTCATCGACGCCGTCGTCGCCCGCGTATTCCTTCTGCATGATGTCGGTCATCAGGGCTTTGACGTCGGTCTCGTCGAAGATCGAGAAGCCCGGTTTGTAGCCCAGCCGCACGTGTTCCTTGCGGATGATGTTGAGGCCCAGGTTGTGGAAGGTACACACCGTCAGGCCACGGCCTTCGCCGCCCTTGAGCAGGGTGCCGACCCGTTCCTTCATCTCGCGCGCGGCCTTGTTGGTAAAGGTCATGGCGACGATGTACTGGGCGCGGATGCCGCAGTTCTGGATCAAGTGCGCGATTTTGCGCGTGATCACGCTGGTCTTGCCGGAGCCTGCACCGGCGAGCACCAAAAGAGGGCCGCCGACGTAGCTCACGGCTTCTTGCTGCCGGGGATTGAGTCGGGACATACGTAAATTCAGGAGTCAGTACGAAATGGGCCGGCATTTTAACAGGCTCAGCGAATTGTGCTGCTCTCTCCGACTTGTGACGTAACACGCTATCTATATTTGCCGGTTTTGTTACTTTCACGCAGGATGCGCAACGAATTTGCGACTAATGTTCGTAATTCCGGATACAAAGGCCTCGTTTGATAACTGATGTCGTTGGTCATTGGTTATCGGCACGGCATAATGCCCGCCGCCTACATCATTGCAGAGTCTAGGGAGCTAGCTTGTCTACGCCTGTCGAACCCTTGCGTTTGCTGCTATTGGCCGAAGAGCCAGCGTGGGCAGCGTTGTTGCGCGAGTGTCTGGCTCCAATGGGGAGCTCGGCCGTGCTCATCAGCGCTCCGCGCTGGGAGTCGGTCAGCGCTCTGTTTGATGACAACCGCAGCGCGGTGTTGTTGACGATCCCGGCCCTTCAGCCGGCGCCCGGCCGTTGCAGTTTGCCAACGGTGTTGCTGCTCGAACAGGAGCCGCTGTTGCCGCCCGATGGCGTGAGCGACTGGCTGGTGCGCGATCATCTCGACCCTGGCATGTTGCGCCGTTGCCTGCGCCATGTGCGCGAGCGCGGCGTGCTGGAAAACACCCTGCAACGCCTGGCCGAGCAAGACCCGCTGACCGGCATCGCCAACCGCCAGGGTTTCCAGACCTTGCTGGCCGCGCGACTGGCGGAAAACGACGGCCGTGGCCTGGCCCTCGGACACCTTGACCTCGACAACTTCCGCCACGCCAACGACGCCCTCGGCCATCAGGCCGGCGACCGCTTGATCCTGCAAGTGGTCGCGCGCCTGAAAAGCCAGCTCGAGGCCGGCGATCAACTGGCGCGGCTGGGCAGCGATGAATTCGCCCTGCTGATCGACACCCGCCGCGCGCCGCAACGCGCCGAATGGATGGCCGAACGCATCACCGAAGCGTTGGCCGAGCCCTATTGGGTCGACGGCGAAAGCCTGTTGATCGGTTCCAGCCTGGGCATCGCCCACGCCCGCGCCCAGGCCGGCGCCGATCCGTTGATGTGGCACGCGCACATCGCCATGCAGCAGGCCAAGAGCACTCAAGGCTGCACCTTTCACATCTTCAACGAACGCATCAACCGCAATGCCCGCAGCATGGCCGACCTCGAAAGCGAGCTGCGCCGGGCGTTGCGTCGCGATGAGCTGGAACTGCATTACCAGCCACGCCTGAACCTTGAGGACGGGCAGATCGTGGGCCTCGAAGCCCTGGTGCGCTGGCGCCATGCCGAGCGTGGGTTGCTGCCGCCGAGCGAGTTCGTGCCACTGGCCGAGCAAAGCGGCTTGATCGTGCCACTCGGTTACTGGGTGATTTCCCGCGCGTTGCGCGACATGCAGGCGTTGCGCGAGCTCGGTCTGCCGGCGCTGCACATGGCGATCAACCTGTCGTTCCGCCAGTTTCAGGACAGCCAATTGTTGTCGACCCTGAGCCGGCTGATTGCCGAGCGTGGCGTCGAAGCGCAGTGGCTGGAATTCGAACTGACCGAAACGGCGGTCATGCGCCGCAGCGATCTGGTGAAACAGACCATGGATGCCCTCGGGCGCCTGGGCGTGCGGTTCTCGCTCGACGACTTCGGCACCGGGTTCTCGTCCTTCGTGCACCTCAACAGCCTGCCGATTGCCTTGCTGAAGGTCGACAAGAGTTTCGTCGGCGGAATGGAAGGGCGCGAAGAGAATCGCAAACTGGTGCACGCGATGATCAACCTGGCGCACAACCTCAATCTTGAAGTGGTCGCCGAGGGCGTGGAAACGCCGGAGCAGCTGGATCTGTTGCGCGGGTTTGGTTGCGATCAGGTGCAGGGTTATCTGATCAGCAAGCCGTTGCCATTGACGGAGCTGATTGAGTATTTGAGTTTTGGCAGCAGTCAGCAGCCGATGCTAGAGATCGTGAGCTGACACGAATCCCTGTAGGAGCGAGCCTGCTCGCGATGGTGTGTCAGCTAAGAAAGTGTCGGCTGACACACCATCGCGAGCAGGCTCGCTCCTACAAGGGATTTCAGTCGGGCTGGGCGACTTCGAAACGCTGCGATGTCGGCTCCCGCCGAATCATCCGCTTCATCTTCCACTCGAACGCCAGCGTCAGGCTCACCGCCGCGCACGCCAGGCCCAGCGCCAAGCCCCACCAGACACCCGTCGGCCCCCAGTGCAAATGGAACGCCATCCACCACGCGGCGGGCGCGCCGATCAGCCAATAGCAACCCAACCCGACCAGGAACGTGGTCTTGGCGTCCTTGAGCCCGCGAATGCAGCCCATGGCGATGGTTTGCGTACCGTCGAACAGCTCGAACCAAGCCGCCACCGCCAGCAGGCTCACCGCCAGGTTGATGACGTCGCGGAACGCGGGGTCGTTGTGATCGAGAAACAGGCCGATCAACTGATTCGGCAACAGCCAGAAGACCATCGCGAAACCGAGCATCGCCGCTGCGCCAAAGGCGATCCCGACCCGCCCGGCAAGCCGCGCGTCCAGCAGCTGCCCGGCGCCGTAATGCTGGCCGATGCGCATGGTGATCGCATAAGAAAGCCCCGCCGGAATCATGAACGCCACCGAGACGATCTGCAGCGCGATCTGATGCGCGCCCAGTTGCGTACTGCCCATGGTGCCCATGCACAGCGCGGCGAAGGCAAACAGCCCGACTTCCACTGCGTAGGTGCCGCCAATCGGCAGACCCAGGCGCCACAACTCCTTCAGGTACTGCCGGTTTGGCCGCGACAAGCCCTGGCGCAATGGATACGCGTCGTACGCCGGGTGCCGCCGAATGTGCAGCGCCAACGCCACGGCCATCAGGTTGGCAACAATTGCCGTGACCAGACCGATACCCACCAGGCCCATTTTCGGCAGGCCGAACATCCCGGTGATCAACGCATAATTGAGCACGAAGTTGGCCACCGTGCCGCCGAGGCTGATGACCATCACCGGTGTCGCCCGGCCAATCGCGCTGGTGAAACCGCGCAGGGCCATGAAGCTCAGGTAGCCGGGCAAGGCGAACGGCAAAATCAACAGGAACTGCCCGGCTGACTGGACGTTGGTTTCGGTCTGGCCAAACATCAGCAACACCGGTTTGAGGTTCCACAGCAGCAGCCCGGCGACGAGGGCCATCAACCACGCCAGCCACAACCCGGCCTGGGTCAGCCGCGCCGCGCCAACGATATCGCCCGCGCCCTGACGGATCGCCACCAACGTGCCGACCGCTGCAATCACGCCGATGCAAAAGATCGACACAAACGAATAGGTCGCCGCGCCGAGTCCGCCGCCAGCCAATGCCTCGGGGCTCAGGCGCGCCATCATCAATGTGTCGGTGAGGACCATCAGCATGTGCGCCAACTGCGAGGCAATCAACGGCCCCGCCAGCCGCAGGATGGCCCAGAGTTCAATACGTGCTGGATGCTGCATGGTCATCACGCCCGATTATCAAAGAGAACAGGAAAGCGTCGATTCTCGGCGCTCTGCGGGGTTTGCACAAAGGGATAAAAAGGATGGGTGGCATGATTAAAACTCATCCTGGTGAGTTTCTGATAAGTTGACGAAATTACGCTATAGGAGCTTTCCGTATGTCCCGTCGTCTTCCTCCCTTGTATGCCCTTCGTGCATTTGAAGCGGCGGCGCGGCATAGCTCGTTTACCCGTGCCGCTGAAGAGTTGTCGATTACGCAGAGTGCGGTCAGTCGGCATATTCGTACGCTTGAAGAGCATTTTGCCTGTCGGCTGTTTCATCGCAGCGGGCGCAATTTGCAACTGACCGAGTCGGCGCGGCTGATCCTGCCGGGCATTCGCGAAGGCTTCACCGCCCTTGAGCGGGCCTGCAATACCTTGCGCGCTGAAGATGACATCCTGCGCATGAAAGCGCCGTCGACCCTGACCATGCGCTGGCTGCTGGCGCGGCTCAGCCGTTTCCGCCACCTGCAACCGGGCAACGAAGTGCAACTGACCAGCGCCTGGATGGACGTCGATTCAGTGGACTTCAACCATGAGCCGTTCGACTGCGCCGTGATCCTCAGCAATGGGCATTTTCCGCCGGACTGGGAGGCGAGCCTCCTGTTCCCGGAGGAGCTGATTCCGGTCGGTGCACCGAATCTTCTGAAGGACCAACCGTGGGACGTCGCGCGCCTGGCCCATGCCGAACTGCTGCACCCGACGCCGGACCGGCGTGACTGGCGCAACTGGCTGGAGCGCATGGGGCTGACGGATCAGGTGTCGCTCAAGGGCGGGCAGGTGTTCGATACGCTGGAGTTGGGAATGATCGCCGCCGCCCGGGGTTATGGCGTGTCGATGGGCGATCTGTTGATGGTGGCCGAAGATGTGGCGCAGGGCCGTCTGAGTTTGCCGTGGCCGACCGCCGTCGCCAGTGGTGAGAATTATTACCTCGTCTGGCCGAAAACCCGCCCGGGAGGTGAACGTTTGCGCCGCCTCAGTGATTTCCTGCAAGGCGAGGTGCGGGCGATGAAATTGCCGGACGTCGAACACTTGTGCTGAATCGATAGAGCCCTTGAAATAGCGGCCTTGAGCCATATCCCGGCTATTTACTCAAGTATTCAGGTTTGCCGCCGAAAATCTGCAGATGGAACCTTCGTGCAGGTTCGACGTAATTCCCCATTATTAGAAATTATGCTGAGTAGCCGATCAAGGAGGATCAGATCGCTCGGCCAGGAGCTGTCATGTCTCAACCTCGTGCCCGGATTGCCTCACAGCTTGGCCTTGCGCTCGCCATTATCCTGGCGATTGTCATCAGCGGCAGTACCCTGTTTGCCCTGCGTTCACTGGACACGGCCAACCTCGCCACCCGCGAAGAGCACCTGGCCAGTGAGGCGCGGTTGCTGGCCGACCAGTTGAGTACGTTTCACGGCACGTTGCGTGAAAGTACCCTGCGCCTTGCGGGGTTGTTCGAAAAGCGTTTCAGTGGCGGGCTGAGCGTGCACCCGGATGCGCCGGTGAACGTGGCGGGCACCCAGACTCCGGGCCTGCAACTGGGCGGCGAAGTGCTCAATAACAACTTCAAGGAAGTGGACGAGTTCAAGCAGATGACCGCCGGCGTGGCCACGGTGTTCGTGCGCAGCGGCGAGGACTTCATTCGGGTCAGTACCAACGTCACCAAACAGGATGGCAGTCGTGCCATTGGCACTGTTCTCGATCATGCGAACCCGGCTTATGCCCGTTTGATGGCGGGGCAGAGTTTCGTCGGACGGTCTTTGCTTTTTGAACGCTACTACATGTCGCAGTACACCCCGGTACGCGACAGCGGCGGCAAGGTCATTGCCGTGCTGTATGTCGGTTTCGACTACACCGACGCGCAGAAAGCCCAGTTCGAAAACCTCAAGCGATTCCGCATCGGCAAGACCGGTTCCCTGGCGTTGCTCGACGAGCAGAACAAATGGCTGGTACCGATCGCCGGCGTGGAAGCGCTGGATAAAGCCGTTCCAGCCATCACCGCCCTGGCGAAAACCCCGAGCGAGGGCGGTTTCTGGAGCGACACGTCCGAAGACTTCTACAGTGTTTCCGTGCCGTTCCAGGACGGTCCGTGGTCGGTCGTGGCGAGCATGCCGCAAGACGAAATCAGCGCGGTGACCTGGAGCGTCGGCATTCAATTGGCGATCGGCAGCCTGCTGGCAATGTTGATCGCGGTCGGCTCGGCAGTCTGGCTGCTGCGCAGCAAACTCGCGCCGCTGGGTGATCTGGTGCGTCAGGCCGAAGCCCTGGGGGCCGGCGACCTGAGCGTGCGTCTAGACGTGTCGAGCAACGACGAAATCGGTCAGCTGGCCCGTGCCTTCAATCAGATGAGCCAAGCGCTGTCGACGATGGTCGAGCACATCCGCCGGGCCTCGCAAGAGGTCAACAGCCGTGCCCAGGCCTTGTCCGGTTTGTCTGGCGGTGCCTATGAAGGCATGGAGCAGCAGTCCGGCGAAATCACCAGCATGGCTGGTGCCGTGGAAGAATTCAGCGCCACCTCGTTGAACATTGCCGACAACATGGGCAGCACTCAGCGTCTGGCGCAGGAAAACGCACAGCAAACCCAGATCGGTCGTACATCGATGGGTGAAGCGTCCTCGTCCCTGGAGCAAATCGCTGGCGCGCTGAACAGCACGGCCACGGTGATCAACACCTTGGGTCAGCGTTCTCAGGAAATCGGCGGCATTGTCGGGGTGATCACCTCGATTGCCGAGCAAACCAACCTGCTGGCGCTCAACGCGGCCATCGAAGCGGCGCGTGCCGGTGAGCAGGGCCGTGGTTTTGCGGTGGTGGCCGATGAAGTGCGCAACCTGGCTTCACGCACTCGCCAGGCCACCGACGAAATTTCCGGGATGATTCAGAGCATCCAGCAGGAAACCGGCAATGCCATTAGCACCATGGAGCAGGGCAAAGTCTTGATGCAGGAAGGCTTGTCGCGTAACGCCAATGTCGCCTCGGCACTGGCGCGGATCGATGAGCAAAGCCGTTCCGCCGGTGAGCAGTTCGCCGCGATCACCACCGCGACCCAGGAGCAGAGCAGCACCGCGACCCTGCTCAGCAGCAACCTGCAAAGCATTGCGCTGGCGAACAGCGAGCAGCGGGAAGTGGTGTCGAACCTGGCGGTGACCGCCAAAGAGCTGGAGAGCCTGGCGGCGGAACTGCGCCAAGAGGTTGACCGGTTTCGTTGAGTCTCCTTTGAAATCGCCTTCGCGGGCAAGCCTTGCTCCTACAGGACGAGCGGCGTCTCACTGATTTGTGAACGACGCTGGACCTGTAGGAGCGAGCGGTGCGGCGATCCGACTTGCCCGCGAAGGGGTCACCGCAAATTACGGATCAGCCAATCAATCACACTTGGCGTTGCTCGACACTTCCTTGGTTGCGAGTTTCAACTGCTTGGCCAGTTCCGCCGCGTTGGTGCTGTTGTAAACCCGGCCACCGGTGTTTTCAGCAATGCAGCGTGACGGGCCACCGGCACCGATTTTCACCACGTTGACCCGCAGGCGTGGTTGTTCCCTGGCGATTTGGCGGGACACCGCGCAAGCGTCTTTCTGGCAACCGTCCTCACCGTCGACGAACATCACGATCACGGCATCGTTATTACGCCCGTCAACGGTGCTTGCCGCGTAAGCCAGGCTGTCGGCCAGCGGTGTGCCGTCGTTGGGAACCAGCCCTCGAATCCCGTTGATCAGCCGTGGCCGGTCGCCAAACTTGAACACGCCCTGGTCCGGTGTGCGTTCGCAGCCGGCGAAGGTAATGAGGCGCGTGTCGATTTTCGGGTCCAGTCCGTTGATCATGCCGGCCAGCGAGTCCTTGGCGACGTCCATGCGGCTGGGTTTGGCGAAGATCTGCATGGTGCGGTTCGGGTCCAGATACTTGTTCATCTCATTGCCGAAGAACCAGTCCTCGTCGGCTTTTACCGACCTGATGTTCAAATCCATTGAACCCGAGGTGTCGAGCACCACCACGAATTGCGGGATCTCCGCGTTTGGCGCTTTTTTGCGGCACGCGAAGTTGTCCAGCGTCGGTGCTGGGGGCGGCGGTGGCGGCGGTGGCGGGGCGGCCACCACAGGTTTTGGCGGCGGGACCGGTTTGGGGGCGGGCACCGGCACCGGTTCTGGCTCGGGAACCGGTACGGGTTTCGGTTCCACTACAGGCTCCGGCTCTACTACCGGCTCGGGAACAGGCTCAACCGGTTTCTCGATCGGTGTCACCACCGGGGCGACCGGTTCGACCGGGACAACCTTTTCCCGGTGCATAAACCACCAGTAAGCCCAGAGCGCCAGGAGCAACAACAGCAGTGCCAGCAATGCCGCGGCGATCCACCATCCACGGCGCGAAGGCGCCACGGCGGCCACCGGAGCCAGCGGAACCACCGGCGGCACGACCGGTTTTGGCGGACGCTGGTTCCAGCGCACCACCAACGGCTCACCGTTGAGGCTGTAGAGTTTGTCCAGCTCGGGCGCGCCGAGCAGGCTGCGCAGGTCATCCGCTTCCGTGGGCTGACCGCGTTTTTGCAGTTCGTCCGCCAACTGTCCAAGGGACGTCTGACGCACTTCATAGGTTTCCAGTAATCGCCGTTGAGCGTCCTCGTTGAGGTCGGCATAGGGCGTAGGTTGGCCACCCAGTTCGGTCCACCATTCCAGCACCTCGCCGCTGCCCATTCGCGGGATGGCGAAGAGGCTGGAGACGGTCGGCGGAAAGTGTTTCTGGATGAGGGCGACTTTGGCTTGCAGCGCACTCATCCCCTCTGGTGTGGCTTGCGCATCCCTGATGACCCGCTGCATGACGTCGATTCCTGAAAAGGCTGCAGGCCTCCGGCGGGAGGCCTGCGGGTGAAAAGTTACTCTTCGTAACCGAGGCTGAATTGCAGTTGATTGACCTTTTTCTGCAGCGCCTTCAGTTGTTCCTGCTTGGCGGCCAGGGCCGCCTTTGAAGGCTTGGCCACCGGTGCAGTCTGCGAGTCCTTGAGCTGCTGTTCGAGCCCGGCGATCTGCTTTTGCACCTGGCTTTCGTTGCCATGGCGCGCCTTCAGTGAGGTCAGCAACTTGCCAAGCGACTGGTTCAGTTCAGCCTGGGATTTCTGCTGGCTGGCCAAATCGGTTTTGGTGCTGAGCTGCTGGGCCTGAATGTTCTCGTACACCTGACGGAACATCGCGTTTTGCTGGCGGGACTCGGCCAGGGCCTGTTCCTTTTGTTTGACCTGATCGCTGTAACCACCAGAGTAGTCGCAGTTCATCTTGGTCAGCATGCTGCTGTCGCGATTGGTCGCATCGCATTCGCCCGGCTGGGTCGCGCAACCGCTCAAGGCGAGGACGGCGGTGAGGACCGCCAGTTGTCGTAGCGTCATGTGCTTAACCCAGAGTGATTGCGGAACGCTGGCTGTAGAGACCGTCGACTTCCTTCTGCAAGGCAGCGACTTTCTCGTTCATTTTCAGAATGCTCACATCCACCTGCTTCATCTCGGCGCTGGAGCCTTGGGCGCGTTCGGCATCGGCCACTTTGCTGTACTCGGTGACTTTTTTGCGCATGTTGCTGAGGTCTTTGCGCAAGATTGCGATGTTGTTGTCGATCTCGGCGATTTGCGTCTGGGCTTTGGTCTTGTCGACCTTTTTGCTGGCGATGTCCTGTTTGATCTTGGCGATACGCGCCTGGTCATCCTTGATTACTTGCTGAGCAGTCTCGGTACGGGCAATCACATTGCGCGTGTCTTGCTCGACTTCGCTGTTCATCTTCGCCAGACGGGTGGAGGTGTCGGCGTATTCGCTGCGACGTTGATCCAGATAATAGTTCGCGCCCATGGCCACGCCACACGCGGTAATACCGGCGGCGATGGCGCAGACGGCCTTGTTGCTGCTGTTGGACAGCGCGCAACCGAGGATGCCGACACCGGCGCCGACGGCGCAGGCCTGGTAACCGGACTTGCTGAAGAACTCCGCGTCATTGCCCTGGGTCAGGCGCGGGTCTGCGCCTTCGCTGCCGCCGAGCATCGAACTGCCGGTGTTGGCGCAACCAGTCAGCAACAGGCTGCCGGCAACGACGAATGCGATCTGTAGTTTGAAGCGAGTCCAAAGGCTGCGCGACATGGTGAAACTCCTCGATGACGGTGTTGACGTGTTGTTATTGAGTGACGGTCTTGCAGCTGGTCAGCCAGGCCTCAGTGTCGATCTTCTGTTTTTGCAGGAAGGTCTTCTGATTCGCCCAGTGCGTGCGCAAGTAGGGTTTGAGGTCCTGAAGCTGTTTGTTTCGGGTGATGATTTCTTCCATCACCGGAACCTGTGCCTCGAGCAGCGGCTGACCGTACAACGTCGCCGACTCCACCAGGCTGCTGGCGTAGTAACGGCTGAGTTTGTGCAGGCGATCCTTCTGCTCGTCGAGCTTGCCCTTGCGCATGTCGCAACTGGCGTCTTTTTCGGCGGCTTCGCAATTGAGCTTGTAGTTTTTCTGCAGGAAATCCACGTACTGGCCGTCGTCGAGCATCTTGGTGCACAGGAACGCACCGAGATTGAGGCTGGCGCGAATCGCCTGGTCGCGGGTTTCTTCCTGCTGCTGGTTGCTGGCGCGCAGCTGGTTTTCCAGGGCCTGGAGCTTTTCCTTGAGCGCTTTGTCTTCAACGCCCGAGGCCAGCGTATTCAGCGACTGAACCGTGCCTTTGTCGGCGGATTCGGTTTCCTTGCTGCCGGTGCCGAGTTTCTTCCAGCTGTTTTCGATGCTGGCCACGCGTTCGCGAGAGGTCAGGGTCGGCGAGACCAATACCAGGCGCAGGCCGGTGGTTTTGTTTTTTACCTGGCCTTCGGCGTTGTAGTACGGCTCTTCCTTGCGCAACGCGGTGCGCAGGTCGGCCTGGGCGGTCAGGTAATTGCCGCCGCGCACCACGTAACCACCGGCCTGGCCATGCTGGCGGTCGAGTTTGTTCAGGCGAAACGGCTCGAACATCATTTCGTCGACGTTGCCGAGCATGTCGTGAAGGCCCAGCGGATTGGGCTTTTGCAGGCCGGACAACTGCAGTTTGCCGTTGGACGATTGCGCCCCGGCGAACCACTCGTAAGCGTTGATGCCGTCGGGCATCGGGTAGCGTGTATCGCGGAATTCCGCCGCACCGACTTCCAGGCCACCGCGCGCGGCGAACTCCCACTCGACTTCCGTCGGCAAACGCAGGAAGCCCAGGGCGCCGTCTTCTTTCGGCAGCTTGCCGGCGGCGTTCTTGCGCAGCCACAGGTTGTACTTGTCAGCCGCTTCGACGGCTTGCACCCAGCTCACGGCCACTTGCGGCAGGCGCATCTTGGTCGCGGCGGTGGGGCAGGTTTCGTCGGTCAGGGCGGCGTACTGCAACTGACTCATCTCGTACTTGGCCATCAGGTAGTAGCGGGATTTGTCGTTCTTGGCGCCGGTGAAACTGCCAGCGATAAACGTCGGTCGAGTCTGTTCGACATAGCCGTATTCCGCGCCGTCCTGACCGATGTTGATCGGGTAGTCGTCGAGCGGTCCGGTGACGGGAATGAACACCTTGCGAAACACCATCGAGCCTTCGCACGGCATCGGCAAAACGACGTCGCTGGCTTCGGGCATCGGGTTGTAATACTTCTCTTCCCAGCCCGCCGCCGAAGCGTCGAGCAAGTAGCCCAGGCTCAGGGGCAACAGCAAGCCAAAACGTTTATAGCTCACGCAGACTCTCCGCAGGTTGGATGCTGATGGCGCGCACGGCGCCGATCACGGCCACCAGTGTAGCGACCAGAAAGGTCAGAAGCAGGGCGGCGAGGCCATGCCAGAGTGTGATGTGGCAGACAAAGGTGCCGGTGGCCTGGCTGCTGCCGAGCAAGTAGTCGAACAGATGACTGCCGACAGCGTAAAACCCCAATCCGCCGAGGTAGCCGGCCAGGCTCAGCAACAGCGCTTGCACGACCACGAAACCGGCGACCGCCGTGCGTTTGAACCCCAGCAGGCGCAGGACCGCGAGGCTTTTGCGCTTGCGGTCGATGTTGGCCAGGAACGCGCCGACCATCGACGCCACACAGCCAATCAATGCCGCCAGGGCAATAACACCGAAGATCAGCCCCAGCACATGGTTGATGGCTTTGACGTTGTCGATGTCGGCCAGTCGGCTCGACGTTTCGATGTGTTGTTCGTTGAGCCAGCGCTCCAGCGGCGCCACTTGGTCGATGTCGTGTGCATACACGCGAGCGCGGGCATACAGCGGTTGCAGATCACCCAGAGGCTTGCCGGTGGTGATGCCGAACGCACTGACCTGATAGCCATCGCGAAAGCGCTCCAGGTCCAGCAGCAACGGCGGGGCGACAAACCCGGCGGCGCGGCCGAAACGGGCGCCATCGAGAATCGCCAGCACGCTCAGCGACATTTCGCCGCGCTCATTCACGCCTTCCAGACGACGCAGCACGCGCAGTTGCACGCGATCGCCGACCTTGGCCTGCAAGCGTTGCGCGGCGCGGGCACTGAGGATCACTTGATCTCCGGTGGGGTTGAGTTCCGGCAGGTTCAGTTGCGGGTCGCCGGGTTCGGTGGCGATGATTTCCGCGCCTTCGACGAAGCGTTGCATGCCGATCAGCAAGTCCGCCTGGGTGTTCAGCGAACGGGTCTGGCCGAGGGCAAACCCGGTCTCGGGACGCTGGCGCAGACGCTCGATCCAGGCACTGTCGTAGTTGCCGTTGCTGAGCATCTTCACTTCGAGGTTACGCGGGTCGCGCAGCAGTTCGTCCTGCAACTGGCTGACCACCCCGTGCTTGAGGCCGAACAGCAGCAACAACGGCGCGATCACCGCCACCAATGACGCGGCGATGCACAGCGACACCTTGCGGTCGTGCCACAGGTCTTGCAGGGCCAGGGTGCCCAGCAGGCGCAGTCGGTCAGTCCATCGGTTCAAACAGAGTCTCTCCCTGACGGCTGATAGCGCCGAGTCGCGGCAAGCCGAAATCCTTTAACAAGGCCCAGTCATGGGATACCACGAGCGCACTCAGGCCCATGCTCGACACCAGGCTCAGCAGCAATTCAAACAGGCGCCGGGCGCTGTGCGGGTCGAGCGCGGCGGTCGGTTCGTCAGCCAACAGCAGCAGCGGTTCATGGGCAATGGCGCGAACGCAGGCCACGCGCTGGCGTTCGCCGATCGACAGCGCCTGCGGTTTTTTATCCAGCAGTCCTTGCAGGCGCAATACCTCAACCGCGTGGTCGATGTGCGCGCTGTGTGCCGACATGCCGAGCAAACGGCGCGGCAGGCTGATGTTGTCGCGCACGCTCAGAAACGGCAGCAGGCCGCCACTTTGCAAAATGAACCCCAGATGCCGCGAACGCACCGCCGCCAAAGCCGGTTGATCATCCGTGGCCAGCAATCGGGCGATGTCCTGATCCTGCGTTGCGCCCAGGCGAAAGCGCTCAAGCTCGACCGGTGCCAGCAGCAGGCCGATGGCCTCAAGCAATGTGCTTTTGCCGCTGCCGCTCTCGCCGGTGATGGCGAGGATTTCCCCGCCGCCGATCTGCAAGTGCGGCAGGCGCACGTGATGGGCCAGCGCGCCTTCACCACGGCGCACCAGCAGGTTCCTGATATCGAGCATGGGCGTCTCGTTAAGGCATCATTTCCAGAGGCACCGGGTACACGTTGTCCCGCGCATCGCTGTCCTTGGCTAACGCCACCCAACGGTCGACGTCAGCGTTGTAACGCTGGTAGTGCCGCAGTTTGGTGTTGAGCGTACGGATGAATTTCTCCTGCGCCAGACCGTCCCAGCTCTTCCAGGTCTCTTCATCCAGGTTCAGCACTTCGCTCTGGTACGGCAGGTCTTCGATGTACTCGCCGAGCACGCCCATGTCCGCCAGTTTGGCGTTGTTGTTCTGCTTGAGCTGGTTCGGATCGGCGCCCATGGTCGCGGCCACCGAGCGCAGGCGGTCGAACATTTCCGTCGGCGAAATCAGGCCTTCGTTGGCGGCGTCGAGAATCTTCTTCATCACGTCGCTCAAATCGCTGAGCTGGGACTTGGTCAGCAACACCCGCACGTCGGTGGTGGGGATGTTCTGCTTGATCAGGTCACGGTCGGTGATCCACGCCTTGAACACCGGCGGGGACTTGCTGTTGTTCTTCTCGCCCAGATAGGCCAGTTGCATGGCGTGGCCGATCAGTGCGGCGTCCTCGAGCATTTTCTTCTCGGCCGGGTCCTGCTTGGCGTTCGCCGCACTACCGATGGCGTCTTCGCCCATGTAGGCGGCTTTCACCTGTGTAGTGATCGCGGTGGCCAGTGCGTCGACCTTGCGCCCGAACTCCTGCACATCACCCGCATTCACCGGGTAGTACAGCGAGGTGTTGGTGCCCGGGTAAGTCGACAGGTTCTGGTACTGCGCCTCGGCCTTGGCGTGATCCTTGACCCCGGCCGGGGTTTTCAAGTGCAAGGTGTAAATCGCTACGCCCGGGTTGGCAGCCTCAATACGCACCTGTGCAGCGCTCAAACCGGTTTTCGACAGTTTGTCGTCACCTTCGATGGCGCCCGCGTCGGTGATCAACACCACGTAGCGCGCACCGAATTGGCTCCAGTCGACCTTGTCGATGCTCTCCATGACGCCGGCAAAGGCATCCTCATCGAAGCTGCTGCTCGACACTTTGGCCTGTTTGAGGTCGGCGATCTTGGCGAAAAAGTCGGCGCTGTCTTTCACCTTGGTAGGGTCGGCGTACATCTTGGTGGTGTATTCCAGGCCCGGCACCGCCTGGGTATTGGAACGGAAAGCCACCATGCCGAACTTGACCTGCTTGCCGAGGTTCTGCGATTCGATCTGCTGATAAACCTTGCGGATCGCTTCGCGGGTACGGTCGATGTATGGGTCCATCGAAATCGTCGAATCGATGACAAACACCACCGCCGCGCTGAATTCCTTCAGTTGGCTGGCGGCCTTGTCTTCGGCCTCTTTGCCACCGGGCGCATTTTTGCCAGCCGCGCCCTTGGTGTCTTTTTCGTCGGGCTTGCTGACCGATGCGACATTGAGCAGGCGCGTGCGAAAGCCCGCTTCGGTCATGACTTCTTCGCCGCTGAGCACGGGCAGCAGGTAGAACTGCTTTTGCAGGTCGACGAAGTATTCAGGTTCTTCGGCCAGCACGCCGGGTGCTTGCTTGCCCTTTTTCAGCGTGGCGCGCAGCGGGGCGACTTTGCTCACCGGGTCCGGCGCATCAAGAATGCCTTCGACCGTGGCGCGTTCCTTGAAGAACAGCAGCCGGTCGCGGTTGGCCGGGTTGGTGAAGGCCAGGGTCAGCTGCATTTTCCAGTCGGTGGTGCAGCTTGCAGGCAGCCAGCCAATGGTTTTGCCATAACTGTCGGGGCCGACTTTCAGCCACTCGGCGTTTGCCGCCTGGGCGCGTTCGTACACGTAGAAACGGCTGAACACCGGTTGCTCCTCGCCTGCCGCACCGCCCGCCGTCGGGCTGATCTTGCAGCCCGGGGTGGTCAGCACGCGTTGGAACAAGGTCTTTTTACCGGCCTGGATCAGCGGTTTTTCATCAGCCTGGGACAACGGGCTGATGCACAGCGCCAACAGAGCGGCGCTGCTCAGCAGGAAACGACTCACGGGTGAACGCATCACTTCTGCAACTCCTCGAAACGCTGCTTGGCTTCGGCGTTGTTCGGGTCCTGGGTGAGGATCGTTTCGTACCAGTAGGCCGCGGTGGCGTTATCCGCTACCGGGAAGCACTCGCTGGCCTTCAGGTATTTCGGGTCGTATTCGCGGGCATAGGCGTTGGCGATCAGCGCGTCACCGGCCTGGGCACGGTTGGCGTACAGGCGCTGGGCGACACCGCAGTGTTTGCCGGCCTTGGCTTCGTTGATGATTTCCAGCAGCTTGGCGCTGTCAGGTGCCGCCTTGATGCAGGTCTGGACGAAGGTCAGCTCGGGCAGGCTGTTCATGCTTTCCAGCGTGCAGGCTTGTGCGTCGGCACCGGCCGGTGCGGCGGCCGCGACCGTCGGGGCAGGCGCCGGCGTGCGTTTGTAGAACCAGAACCCGGCCGCTGCCGCCAGCAGCAATACAAGCACAAGCGCGAGGCCGAGCAGGCCTTTGTTGCTCTTCTTCACCGGTGGCGGAGCAGGCGTGTATTCGCGTTCGTTGGGCACCGACTCCAGTTCGATTTCTGGCTCGGCGGTGGGCAAGATCAATTCCGGCAGTTCCGGGATTTCCGGAATCTCAGGTGCCGGTGCAGCTGGCGCGGTCAAATCTGCGCCGCCATACGTCGAGCGCGTCTGACCACCCGCCGTGGACGGCAACAGCCCGACGCCTGGCCGGACCACGCCTTTGTCGGCATGCCCCAGGCTCTGCTCGCGCAGTTCGATCTGGAATTGCGAGTTGGCGCTGCCTTCCAGCAGCGGGTTGACCACTTCCGGGCCAACCTGGGCTTCAAGAGCATCGCCACTGGCGGCGACAGTGAAGCGCGAAACCTTGAACCAGAACGGGTTGTTGCTCCAGGCCTGTTGGTCCTGGAGGTAGAAACCATCCTGGTTACGCTGAATGGAGAATTCCAGCTGTTCTTCGCCACCCTGCCATTTCTTCACAGTAAGGCAGGCCCGGCCAGGCACATTGGGCTCTAAGGCGAGCAGGTCGACACGAATTGGCATTGCTTATCTCGCTGCGAAGGCTGTGAGCACTTGGCCCAGCCGTTCGTTCTGTTCAGGGGTGATTTCGCGACCGGCACCATGGCCGGCGTTGTCCTGCGTGATACAGGCCAGGCCCGAAAGCCAGTCGCCGAGATACCGTTGCGCCTGGTTCGCCGGTTGCGGCGGCAACTCCGGCACTTGTCCCGGACCGATGTCGGTATAGAACGAGAACAAGGGCGCTTTGGCACCAGTCCGGCTAGGTGGGCGCTCGCTCACGGGTTTCTGGAGGTAGCCGAACCAGGACACGAAATCGCGCAACACGCGTTGTACTTCCAGTACCTGGCGCTCGACCAGTTGATCGCGACGCGCACCGCTCTGGGCACGCTTGAGGACGGCGCGGCTCAGTTGCCCCGGCAAATCCTGGCGATAGCCGGCAGTGATCAGCTCGTCGACCACCGCTTCGAGCAAGGCCTTTTCAAGCCCCAGCAGGTTGAGCAGGCTTTGCCGGGTGGTCAGTTCGCGCAAGTGCGCGACCCAGGCCTTGAAGGCCGCTTTGGCAAAACGGTGTTCGTTGCTTTGCAGTTCCGGGACCGGCGTGTGGGGCTTGCTGCTGGCCGGTGTGCTGTCGGGGCTGGCGTCATCGCCGAAATCGAAATCGAAACCGGCGTCGTTACCGTACAGGCTCTGGCTCGGTGTCAGGGCGACCGGTTCATCGCTGACCGCTGGCTCGTCATCGGTTTCGTACACGCCGCTGAGGTACAGGTCGCGCACCTCTTCGCTCGGCATGTCGAGTTGATCGATGAGTTCGCCCAGCACCGCCGGACGACGGCCCAGGGTCGACAGAATCATCTGCGCCTGGGCTTTCTTGGCAGCGGCGGCGCCGTCACCGTCGGCGTGATACCAGGTGCTCAGACCATGCGTGGTCAGGCCTTCAAGGCATTCGTCCAGCTGCTCGCGGATGCGCTGCAGTTTGAATTCGATATTGGCCACGCCCTTGAAACTGCCGCTGAAGTGACTGATGCCACCGTCATCGTTGCGCAGCATTTCTTTCCAGGTATTGGCGGGATTGCTGACGTGTTTGCACACCAGCGCGTTGCTCGCAAAGCTTTCGCCCAGCGCATCGACGCGTTCCTGGTAACTGGCGTTGATCCCGGTTTCGGCGCCGCTGGCGTCCTGGACGATGAATGCCGCGTCCATGCGCGGTTTACGCACCAGGAAGGTGTTCTGGAATGGCATGCCGGCCCAGTCGTTCATCCAGCTCAGGCTGCCGAAGCGCTCCAGCATGGTCAGCTTGACCATGCCGTTCCAGCTCTCGTCGTACTGATCGGGCGTCAGGCTCAGGGAGTTGGTGATGCGCAGGTCGAGCATGGTCAATGCCCAGATCAGACCGGTGTCGCGTTTGCTGCGAGCGGCCGCGTCGGCGCCCTGGGTCTTTTCGATCCAGCGCGTCAGCACCGGGCCAACGTCGTTGACGTCGCTTTGTTTGGTCGAGCCGGTGCACACCACCAGCGCGTTCATTTCCTGGTTGTCGGTGTAGCGCTCAAACAGGTACGCGACCTTGCCGCGCAGAATCAGCTGCGAGACGGAGTTGTCCTTGGTGGCGGATTCCGGGTCGTTGGAGTTGGCGATTTCGTGCAGCTTCTTGCGTCCGCGATAGCCGGGGAAGTCGAGCAGATCGACCTGGTTGACGATGTCATCGGCCGGGGCTTCGATCAGGCAGAACGTCATTTCCGCCGTAAGTGCCGCCAGTTGCGCGACGGGAATGCCCTGGCTGTTTTGCAGGCGACCGTCGATGCGTGGCCGCACGTCGATCGGCAAGTCCCGCGGGCTGCCGAAGCGCTCGAGGATGTCGACGTTCATGATGCTGTCGCGCTGGCTGTAAGTGTCGTTTTCGAAACTCACCAAGGCCTTCAACGGCGCGAATACCGTCTCGGGCAGGCCCAGCTTGTGCAGCGCGCCGGCCAGTTGCTGATACACGCGTGTCAGCTCGCTTTGCTCACCCCAAAGAATGGCGAACAGCTCGGCACGTTCCTGGAAATTCAGGCGTGGCGCGAGCTGCAAGGCTTTCGGCCAATACAGGTGCTCGAGTTTTTTCACCGAGTTACGGAAATTGTCCCGCAGGTAATCCCACAACGACACCAGATCGTCGGCGCTGACACCCGGCTGCATCGGCCCGGTCTCGCGGCCTTCGAACGGCTTGAGGACTCGCTGGATGCGTTCTTCGTCAATCTCGTAGGAAATCCGTTCAAGGTCGAAATCCTTGAACCAGGAGTTGGCGAGAATCTTCGCCAGCTCGATTTCCTTGAACAGCGTCAGCTCCACCGGGAAATCCGGGTCCTGGCTCGGTGTGGCCCGCCGGCTGAAGCGCGTCACCAGGCCGGTGGCTTCCTTGCCGCCACCCACCGGGTTGATGTGCTTGATGAAGTCCAGGCGCTGGCCGCCGAAATCGGTTTCCAGTTTGCCGTTCTGCCCGGCCGCGAGGGCCGAGATCAGGTAGGACTTGCCCGCCTGGGACAGACCGAAAAAGCCGATGGTCATCGGCGTGCAGGCCACGCGACCGAGGCTGTGGGCCAGGTTGCGGGCGCGATGCAGGCGGATGTTCAGGTTGTCGGCTTCGCTGTCCAAACGTGGCGCGTTGACACGGGTCTGGCCAATCCATTCCAGCGCCTGACCGGCACCTTCATAAACAGCGGCCCAGCGGGTAGAGAGCTGATGTTGATCGGGGGTCAGGTCATTCATTTGCGTTTCACACTTCCACTGTCGAGCCAGTACTTGGTCTCGCTCAGGCCGGCGTCGAGCATGGTGTTGAGTTCCAGCTCGAGGTCGCTGCGCGGGTTGAAGTTGACGTTGCTGCAGTTGGATTCGATGTTGCGTACCGAGAGGCGGTCGCTGACCAGATCCTGCTTGCGTGTGTACTTGTCCGCCGGTTTGACCTCGAAGCGCACCTTGAGCAGCGGCGCGCTGCCGTTTTCACCGATCGCACGGGAGAACTTCTCCCGACCGGCCTTGGTGAAGCGCAAGGTGTACAGCGGCGAAGCGGCCCAGCGGTCGGCGGCCAGCTGACGGAAACCGAGGCGCAGATCGCCGCGCATTTCCAGCTGAGGCGTGTCGGCGGCGTCGCCCGTGCCGATTTCCGGCAGCTTGATTTTGTAGTCTTCGGACTGAATGTCGCGGTACAGCACGTCGGCATCCTTGATCACGTTGTTCAGGTCGATAACGCCGATGTTTTTGACCGTCGAATACGGTTTGAGTGCCGAAGCGCGGAAGTAGAAGTTCGGCACACTGTGGTTGGCGCACAACAGGCACAGCATCGCGCCGACCGAAGCGGTGCTTTTCGGATCGTCGATGAGGCCGTTCTTGTGGAACGGGTACCAGCCGCCGGTGCGGTAGTTCTGCAACGCCAGGATGCGCCCCGGTGGCAGCGGCAACACCTTGCGGATGAACGCCTGAATGCCGGGCAGGCGCGAAGGGCGGCCGGTCAGCAGCAGGACGTCGCACGGGTAATGCGCGACCACTTCACACAGCGCACCGAGGATCTTGGTGATGTTGATCTGATCGTTGAGGAATGCGGCATGGAGCTTTTGCAGGTCGAAGCTGATCAACGATTCGTAGAGGTCAAAGGCGCTTTGGCTGCCGACATCACGACGCACGGCGGCATTGACGTAATCGAGCACGGTCTGGCTGATTGCGTTGTCGCCCAGCAATTGGCGGTACGTCTGGGTGCTCACTTCCTGCTGGTCTTGCGGGTCGTAATGCTCGTAGGCCTTGAGCAGCGCCAGGCCCAGCGGGGCGAATACCTGCAGGTTCAGTTGCTGGCGCAGGATCATGTCCTGGGCGCTGACCGATTCGTCGCCACACAGCCGCGACATCAGCGAAACGGGCGATTTTACGCCTGAGATCTGCAAGGCTTTTTCGAAGCTCGGCAGGACGAAGTCCTGAATCACGTCCAGCAGAATGTCGTCGCCGGCCACTTTGAAGCCATCGCGAAAACGCTGTTCGGGCACGATGTGCACGTTGCTGCCGCTGCCGGTGTTGCCGGCGCGGTCGAGGCGATAGTCGGTGATCACCAGGTCGGTGGTGCCACCGCCGATGTCGATGGTCGCCAGGGTGATGCGTTCACGGTCGGTTTTGTCCGGCCGGGCGAGGGTGTCGAAAAACTCTTCCGGGTGACCGGCGAAGTTCTCGTTGACCTCGGTGTACAGGTACACCAACTGGCCGCAGGAGGCTTCGTCCCATTCGACGCGGATGCTCGGGATCGGCGTGCGCGGGCTGACGGCCTGGTCCTGATGCGGGTCTTCCTCGCCGGCATGCCAGCCGAGGCTTTTCCACACCAGGCCGATGGCCTGCTGCATGCGTTCGTTGAGGATGCTGCGCTCGGCCTGCGGCATGCCCGGCGGCACGGTCAGGGTGATGCTGTTGAGCTGGCGCGGCACACGGGTGTGACCCTGGCGCGAGCGCTGGGCCGGGCTGTTGATTTGCGACAGCGCCTGGGCCAGGACCTCGGCGAGCATGAACGTCATCAGCGAGCTGCGCGAATAACGCGGCATGAACACCGGCAGACGATCGTCTTCTTCGAGGCTGTAAAGCGCTTCGCCGGTTTCATTGATCAGGTGCGAGAACGGCGCGGCAGTGGCGTACGGCTCGCTGTCGGTCTTGATGTACGAGCAGTTGAAGCGCCAGCCGTGGCCGTAGGCGTTTTCGTCCCACAGGTAGCGTTTCGGGCTGGACAGCCCGGTCGAGCCTTCGGTGCCGCGACGACGGCTGGCCAGACGGCTGGCCTCGTTGCCGACACGGGCAATCGTCGCCCACTGGAACGCATCATGCCGACCGCTTTTGACCGAACAGTGGTCCTTGCCGAAATACGCCTGGGCGAATTCCACACGGCTTTCGAACGGCAGGTTGTAAGTGTGTTCGGGGGTGATCAGGTCGCGCAGTTCCAGCACGTAATTCTGCTTCAGCCCCGAGCCGGCCTGACCGTGGTTTTCGATCAGGATGCCGCAGGTGCGCGAGTTGCCGACGTCCAGCACCAGGTCCACCGGAATCGGTTTGACCAGGCCATTGCTGTCGTTGGCAACCACCTTCAATTCAGGGATTTCAACTTTCGGCCGGGCAGTCGACTGCTCCGCCGCCGATGGCTTGCTCAGAAGACTCAGCAAGTTGAGGTAGTGCGCCAAGTGATAGTTGGCGCGGATGTCGGTGTCCAGCTCTGCGCGCGAGCGGTGGGCATTGCCCTCGTTGAACACTTCGAGCAGCCATTCGTTGACCCACGGCTGGGCCAGGAACCAGCGGGTTTCGCTGGCCTTGGTCGCCAATTTGAAGGACACGCCGGAGCTGATGTCTTCTTCGTTCGGCGCCAGGTAAGCAGTGCCGTCACGCTTGGGCATCACGCGGCTGTCGAACGCCATCGTCAGGCGGTGGGTGTTGCCGTCGATGTCGGGCGTCGCCAGTTTGACCAGGCGCATGCGCGACCAGTTGGTCGGGCCTTCGTCGAAGCGGTGCGGCGGCATGAAGCGGAAAAACGGGGTCGGCAGCCAGACACCGTCGAGCAGCTCGAGGCTGCTTTTCATGTCAACGCTGAACGCAGGTTTGGCTTTTTCGACCTTTTCCGGCTCCGGCTCGTAGAAAAAGAAGTCTTTCTCTTCGTTGTATGACAGGCGGCAGATCAACCCGCTGATCATCGGCGCGAACTCGCCCGCCGGTTCTTTGCGAGGGTCCAGGCGCAGGGCGAAATCCATGAACTGGATGCCGGTGTCGCTGACCAGCGTGACGGTGTCTTCGAATTGGGTGACTTCAGGCAACATGTCGGGTTATTCCGTTTTTATTCGGCCACGTGCCGCATGGACATGGGGAATTGTTCTTTGCCGTAACCGCCGGTGCAGTCTGCGACTGTGGTCGCCCCTTTGCGGCAGTTGACCTTGGGCATGTCGTAAGTGCTGCCATCGCCACACACGGCCTGGCCCTGACTGTCGATGGCCAAGCTGCCACCCTTCATAGTAGCGCTCACCGGCCCGGTGCATTTCGTGCCGTCGGCCTGGTGTACGGTGACTTCGCCCTTACCGTCCTTGAGCTGGTATTCCAGACGCAGCGGTTTGCCGGTCCGGCGGTCCTGAATACCGGCGCCAGCGCGGAACTGACCGTCGAGGAACTTGGCGGCACCGTCGGCGGCGTCCGGTGGAATGCTCAGGGGAGGGCCGGGTTTTGCGGCGGCGGATTTTTCGGCCTCGGGCGATGTGATATCCGGCGGCGCGGTTTTGTTTTCGGGCGGGGTGGCGGGCGATTCGGCTGCCGGGTCTTTCGCTGGGTCTTTGGCCAGGTCGGCCGGCGCTGCATCTGCCTCGTTGCCCTCGACCGCCGGCGCTTCCACTCCTTGGGTTTCGGTCACGGCGGTACCGGTGCCGGTTCCAGTGGTAGAGCCTACAACGGTGCCCGTCACCGGAACGCCGTTCAGCGTCGTGGCATTGCCGGTCAGTTGCGGTTCTTCCAGCTGTTTTTCCACCGGCACGATGCCCTCAGGCAGCAGGTCTACCGCCACCAACGGAATCGGCACGCAACCACGCAGACCAAGCAACAGCCACAAAAGCAGTAGCAGGAACGGCAGCAGCAACAGCCACCACCAGCGACGCCACCACGGACGAGCAACCACCGGCACGACGGGCGCAACGACAGGCGCGGCTTCGACCACCGGGGGCAGCGTAAACGCGGGCGGAACCTGATAGAGGCAGTGCAGGGGATCGCGATTGCCGGTACCGGCATGCTCGAAACCCCAAAAGGTCAGCACCGGCTTGCCTTGCACCAGGTAGACGAAATTCTCATCGGGGAAATGAATCACGCGCTTGAGCAGCTTGCCGAACACGGCTTTGTCGCCTTGCTGCTGTTCGCCGGATTCAGTGCCCAGGAAACGCTGGCTCAATTCCTCGAGCGCGGTTTTCAGCGCTTCAAGTTGGCGACGGGCAGGGACGCGTTCTTCTTCGGTCGCACTGCTCCACGGGATCACATCGCCGTCGAGGCCGCTGTACCAATCGATCTGGTTACCGAGCTCATCGCTTTGAGGGATGGCCAGATGATCGACCATTTCGGGGTTCTTGCGGCGAATGGCTTCGCGCAATTGCAGGGCCGCCCGGTATACCGGTTGACCTGTTTCGCCCAAGGCTGTGAATGACCCGCTCTTACCGCTGCGTAATAGTGCCCCGCGCATTCAAACTCCATATGTTCTGTTGCGCAAAAATGACAGACAAAGGTGTCTGTCCTTGCTCCTGCAATTAGCTGGCGACCTTAATGTCATAATGATGTCGCCGTCAATCATCCGGAGGTCCAAAACCGTATGAGACTAGCGTAAGCGTGCGGAGGTTGCATGGGGTCAATTTAAATTGGCTTGGGAAGGCTTGGGTATAAGCTTTTGAAGCTTGCTGAATCGTTTCATCAGCGCTATAAAAAATGCACAACTCCAAGAAAGGCTTCCCCATGACTCCGCTCAAATTCGTCGTTGCCTTTGGCGCTCTGTCCGCCTCCCACGCCATGGCTTGGGATTACGTCCTGCTCGACAGCGACAAGGCTGCTCAAAACTGGCAGATCACCAGCCAGCAACTCGGTGTGAAAACCGACAAACCCTTCTCCGTGACCCTTCGTAACTTGCACGGCGGTCGGCAGGAGGGCGTCAGCATCGTCGACATCGATAACGGCACGATGAAACTCTCGGTGGTGCCGACCCGTGGCATGAACGTTTTGCAGGCATCGGTCGGCAATGTGCGCATGGGCTGGGATTCGCCGGTCAAGGACGTGGTCAATCCGTCCTTCATTGAGCTCAACGGTCGCGGCGGACTCGGCTGGCTCGAAGGTTTCAACGAACTGGTCGCCCGTTGCGGCTACGAATGGGTCGGCCACCCCGGCGTCGACAACGGCGAACTCCTGACCCTGCATGGCCGTGCTGCCAACATTCCGGCCAGCACCGTCACGCTGCACATCGACGAAAAACCGCCTTATGCCATCCGCCTGCGCGGCGAACTGAAAGAACAGGCCTTCAAGAAAGTCGACTTCTCGGTGATCACCGAACTGGTCACCGTGCCCGGCAGCGCAGCGTTCGCTCTCAACGATACCCTGACCAACAACGGCGACTATCCGAAGGAATATCAGGCGCTGTACCACAGTAACTTCAGCACGCCATTCCTGGAGCAGGGCGCGCGTTTCGTTGCGCCGGTCAAACAGGTGTCGCCGTTCAACGACAAGGCCAAAGGCGATCTGCCGGACTGGCAGACTTACCGCGCGCCGACCAAGGACTACGACGAAACGGTTTACAACGTGGTGCCGTATGGCGACGCCAAGGGTGACACGTTGACGGTGTTGCATAACAAGGCAGGTAGCCTGGGCGTTTCGGTCGGCTTTAACACTAAAACGCTGCCCGTGTTTTCGCTGTGGAAAAACACTGATACCCAAGGCCAGGGCTATGTCACCGGTCTCGAGCCGGGGACCAGCTTTTCCTATAACCGGCGCTATCAGCGGCCGCTGGGGCTGGTGCCGACGATTGCGCCGAAGGAGCACAAGCAGTTTCAGATCAGTTACAGCTTGTTGGCGGACAAGGGCGCTGTGGACCAGGCGCTGAAGCGGGTGAGTGACATTCAGGACGGGCGGGAAACCGAGGTTCGGCAGACGCCGTTGGTGGATCTGACGAAGGAGTGATTCCATCAGCTGGAGGTTGGCCGGTATTGCAGCGCTTCAGCCAGATGACCACGGGTGATGCCATCGACCTGCTCAAGGTCCGCGAGGGTTCGAGCGACCTTGAGCAATCGATGCGCAGACCTCAGCGACAGGGTCAGTCGTTCGCACGCTGTTTCCAGCCAGGTTTCGTCGATTGTGGATAACGTGCAGTGTTTGCGCAGGCCCGGCAGATCAAGAAAAGCGTTCGCGCAGCCCTGGCGTTTGTGTTGCCGCTCTCTGGCGTCGGCGACCAGCAGTGCGGCGGTGGCGGTGTCATCGCCGGGTTTGAGTGCAGGATTCAGCGCCGTGGCTTCCCGGGCGACGGTCAGGTGCAGGTCGATACGGTCCAGCAATGGTCCTGACAGTTTGTTGCGGTAGCGCTGGACCATGTCCGGTGTACAACTGCATTTGCCGCTGGGTTCGCCAAGATATCCACAGGGACACGGGTTCATAGCGGCCACCAATTGAAAGCGCGCCGGAAACCTCACGCGATCCTTGGCGCGGGAAATCACGATATGGCCGGATTCCAGCGGCTCTCGCAAAACCTCCAGCACCTTGCGATCGAATTCCGGCAGTTCGTCGAGGAATAGAACGCCATGGTGGGCGAGGGTGATTTCGCCGGGTTGTGGCTTCGAGCTGCCGCCCACCAGCGCCGGGCCGGAGGCGGAGTGATGGGGTTGGCGGAAGGGCCTTTGCGGCCAGTGGCTCAAGGGCACGCAACTGGTGACGGATTGAATGGCGGCGACTTCCAGCGCTTCATGTTCGGCCAGGGGTGGAAGCAGTCCTGGCAAACGACTCGCCAGAAGGGTTTTTCCGGTGCCAGGTGGTCCGCTGAACAGCAGGTTATGAGCGCCCGCCGCCGCGATCAGCAATGCGCGCTTGGCTGAAAGTTGGCCCTGTACTTCGTTCAAGTCTGGATAGGGTTTGCTGGCATAGAGCAAACCGTTGGAAACGTAAGGCTCGACCGGTGTGTGCCCATTGAAGTGCGCAACCGCTTCCAGCAAATGATCCACCGCGATCACCTTCAACCCCGACGCCAGGCACGCCTCCTCGGCATTAGCTCGCGGCACCATCAGCGAGCGCCCGGCCTTGCGTGCAGCCAGTGCGGCCGGCAACACGCCTCGCACGGCACGTACCGCGCCTGATAGCGCCAGTTCTCCCAGACACTCCACATCATCCAGTGTCAGCGTTGGCACCTGCACGCTGGCTGACAGAATCCCCAGGGCAATCGCCAGATCGAATCGTCCGCCGTCCTTCGGCAAATCAGCGGGGGCGAGATTCAGCGTGATGCGCCGCGCCGGGAATTGCAGGCCTGAGTTGATGATCGCACTGCGCACCCGATCCTTGCTTTCCTTCACCGCCGCTTCGGGTAAACCGACCATGGTCAGGGACGGCAAGCCGTTGGCCAGATGGACTTCGACGGTGACGGCGGGCGCATCCACGCCGATTTGGGCGCGGCTGTGGACGATGGAGAGGGACATGGTCGTTCCTTGAGCTTTACGGGGGCCGCTTCCTGCGGGTTTTTTAAGGTTAGTCGGGAGGGCGTGATTTCGCGTGGCAGGTCGGACGGTGAATTATCGCAGGGTGTTGCAAAGCATCAGCGGACGGGCTGGCAGACAAAAAAACCGCCATTCAGGCGGTTTCTTTGGTAGACAGATTCAGGCTCTTTTTCCGGCAAGCAGGCCCGGAGGCTCAAGTTCTTTGCCGTGAGTCGCAGCGACGTCAAGGAATCGTTGTTGATTAGCTGAAATATTGCCAGCTAGCCGAAGCGCTTCCGCATGATATTGAACAATGAGCAACAGCCTGGCTTTTCGCTTTTTGTGGATCATGGACACCTCCAGTGCCTGGTGGCTTAGCTCGATACTATTAATCGTCCAAGTAAATGACAAGGCGATTGGCCTGGTCGAATCTGAATCCAAGATTCTGGTAGTAGGGGACGACATTCGGGTCAGGGTCCTGAATCTCTATTTCGTTGTATCCAAGCATTCGTGCATAGGTATCTGTAGCCAGCAGCGCTATTGGTGCGATCAAGCCACGAAGAGGATGAAACCTGTCTGGGTGGCCCTGCAAAAGAACGATCTTTATGCAAATGGTGCTTTTACGCGGAGTGGCGTAACACAGACCACATAGTTTTTGTTCGTACCAGATGGCTAAATCCAGTCCCTTTGCATCTTTGCACTTCCAATCTGGCACGCTTTCCCAGGGGTAGAGCGCCGCTTCCATCCACGGGTGACAGGCAACAATCGCAGTCGGGGTGATTGGGTCGAACCGGACCGCCTCGGTGTTGAGTCTCATCGCCCGTGATTTACAGTCTTTGACGAAGATTTTATAGGCGAGCTTTCGTGCTTCGGATTTGTAAGTTTGGTTCCGAAGGTCGGTGCCTTTCCCTTTTCTTCTCATTGTAAGTGTCTTTTGAAGATCAGAGCAGAAAGCCTAAAAGGAGTTGGGGCACTGATAAATCAGGCGATGGAGCTGCTTTTTGTAGGACCGTGCCTAGATAGGTGAAGGACGTCAGTGAAAGCTCTCGGATGGTCTTGCCAGATGAAGGTTGCTGCTTATGATCACGGATAAATGAAGCCATAGGAGGCGTAAATGAACCGGATTGGAATGCGGCCGATTCATCCAGGTGAAGTTCTCAGCGAGGAGTTTCTGAAGCCGCTGGGCATTACAAGCGCGGCTTTAGCTCGCTCGTTGGGCGAGCCGGAGGCTGAATTGATCGACGTAGTAAAGCAGCAGAGCGATGTCAGTGCGGGTCTGGCAAAGAAGCTTTCCATGCTGTTGAACACCACGCCCGAATTTTGGCTGAATCTGCAATCGACCTACGATCTGCGAAACTCCGAAATCGAGCGTGGATAAGCGCTTACGGAAAATGAAGCGCTCGCGAAGCTTTTTTCCACCAAGGCACGTTGACCGGGCGCTGCGTCTGCTTGCCGCTCGGCAACATTTGCGGAACATCCTGCAACCGAATCCACGGCTGGTTATTCCAGTGCAGCAAGCTCAGCGACATTTCCGGCCAGTTCAGCAGGCTCAGGATCGGGCGTTCGGTTGAGGTGGGTTGTTCTGCGTCTCTCAGGGCTGGCACTACGTCGTGGGTTAGCCATTCGCGCAGGGCTCGGTATTCGGGGCAGTAGTGGTAGATCAGTAAGGCGTAGACGCCGGATTCGCTGATCAGCAGGGCATCTTCGATGCTGCCGTGGATGAGCATTTGTGCGGACTGGTGTTGGTCGGGGTCGAGTTTTCGGACGGCGCGGTCGTCGAGGTAGAGGCGCAGGAAGCGGCCGAGGTCGCGGGCGCTGAACCAGGGTTGGTTTTGGAGGAGGAGGGCGTGGAGGTGGAGTTTGTGGCGGGTGAAGACGTGGGGGATCAGATAAGCATCATCGCTATTCATTGATACAGCTCCTCTTGCTAAAAGGGCTGCCCGCAATCGTCGCCAAACAATTGGGTGGCAGTTGTACGCGGGTTGGCGAACCGGAGCAAAAGGAACCCGGCAGACCCGAAGGCCTCCCACGCACAACCGCCATGACTTGTGTCGATGGTCGTCATGCTCCTTAAGCTTCCAGGTCGCCAAACCCAGTGCTGAACATTCAGCATTGGGCGAGCTTAGAAACCGGGGCTTTGCGGCGCAATCGGACGGCGGTGGTTTTGTTGTAGGACGTTGCCGGGATTTTTGCAGGGCTGAAGATCAAATGATCGCAGCCTGCGGCAGCTCCTACAGATGAATCTGAAGGTCGTGCCGACCTTCAATCGCGAGCAGGCTCGCTCCCACAGGGGATTGGGTTTCTACCGTGGGTTTTGCGTGTTACTCGGTTGGGGGATTGAGCTTTGCTTCCAGCTCGGCAACCTTCGCTTCCAGGCTTTCCAATCTTGCCCGCGTGCGTGCCAGCACAACCATCTGGCTATCGAATTCTTCCCGGCTCACCAGGTCCAGTTTGCTGAAGCCGCTCTGCAGCAACGCCTTGAACTGGCTTTCGATTTCGCTTTTCGGCAATGGGGTGTCGCCGCTGAAGAGGCGGGAGGCGGTGCCGGTCAAGGCGTCGAGGAAATCTTTGGGCGCGAGCATGGGAAAGGTCCTGGAAACAATGGCGGGCAGTGTATCACGCAGTGTCTATAGTCAATCCCGACCGCAGGGATGCACGCTTTTCGCGCATGCGGACGGACGGTGCCGCACCGTTGTTGTGCGTAACGCGTCCGGTGTTGCAGCGATGTGGTGGGTATCTACGGCCAAGAGCTTGAAAACTGAGGGTTTTGTGGAGATGGCAAGCTTTCTGCTTAGACGGTAGTGACCCATGCACTGATGCAGTCGATGTGACGAATGCAGTGCGCCAAGCGAAACGGGGGAAGAGTTTCGTGCGGAGCGGTTAGCTGGCGTCGGACGGGCAGGTAAGGCCGACGATGCGTTACAAAGCCAGGCACTGCGCTTAGACTTGAGCCGGGTTTGTTTTCCTGGGGCAAGTCCACCAATTCGGGAGAGAGTTTTCATGAAGCTAGTCACTGCCATCATCAAGCCGTTCAAGTTGGACGACGTGCGCGAATCGCTGTCCGAGATCGGCGTGCAGGGCATTACCGTTACCGAAGTCAAAGGCTTCGGACGGCAGAAGGGTCACACCGAGCTGTATCGCGGCGCGGAATACGTGGTCGATTTCCTGCCCAAGGTGAAGATCGATGTCGCCATTGACGACAAGGATCTTGATCGGGTTATCGAGGCGATAACCAAGGCAGCCAACACCGGCAAGATCGGTGACGGCAAGATCTTCGTGGTCAATCTGGAACAGGCGATTCGCATCCGTACCGGCGAAACCGATACCGACGCGATTTAAGCCGCCACAAACCCCAACGCCCCAGGAGAAAACAATATGACTCTGCGTAAATTCGCAGGGCTAGGAGCCCTGTTGTCCCTCGTAATGCCCAGCCTGGCCATGGCGGCAGACGAAGTGGCGGCCCCAGTCCTCAATTCCGGCGATACCGCCTGGATGCTGACCTCGACAGCCCTCGTGCTGTTCATGACCATTCCCGGCCTCGCGCTGTTCTACGGCGGCATGGTTCGCTCCAAAAACATTCTTTCCGTGATGATGCAGTGCTTCGCCATTACCGGTCTGATCAGCGTCCTGTGGGTCATTTATGGCTACAGCATCGCGTTCGACACCACCGGCATGGAACAGGGCGTCGTCAACTTCAATTCCTTCTTCGGCGGCATGGGCAAGGCTTTCCTCGCCGGTGTCACCCCCGCCAGCCTGACGGGTCCTGCGGCGTTGTTCCCTGAGGCGGTGTTCATCACCTTCCAGATGACGTTCGCCATCATCACCCCTGCGCTGATCGTCGGTGCCTTCGCTGAGCGGATGAAGTTCTCCGCGATGCTGATCTTCATGGGCATCTGGTTCACTCTGGTTTATGCACCGATCGCGCACATGGTCTGGTCCGGCAATGGCGGCCTGATGTGGGACTGGGGCGTGCTCGATTTCGCTGGCGGCACCGTGGTGCACATCAACGCCGGTGTGGCCGGTCTGGTGGCGTGCATCGTGCTCGGGAAGCGCAAAGGCTTCCCGACCACCCCGATGGCACCGCACAACCTCGGTTACACCCTGATGGGCGCAGCCATGCTGTGGGTTGGCTGGTTCGGCTTCAACGCCGGTTCCGCCGCAGCGGCCAACGGCACTGCCGGCATGGCGATGCTGGTTACCCAGATCGCAACCGCCGCCGCCGCACTGGGCTGGATGTTTGCCGAGTGGGTCACCCACGGCAAGCCAAGTGCACTGGGTATCGCCTCTGGTGTGGTCGCCGGTCTGGTTGCAATCACCCCGGCCGCTGGCACCGTGGGCCCGATGGGCGCGCTGGTGATCGGTCTGGCAGCGGGCGTGGTGTGCTTCTTCTGCGCCACCACCCTGAAACGCAAACTCGGTTATGACGATTCCCTGGACGCCTTCGGTGTGCACGGTATCGGCGGTATCCTCGGCGCGATCCTGACCGGTGTGTTCGCCGCACCGTCGCTGGGTGGCTTCGGCACCGTCACCGACATCGCCGCACAAGTCTGGATTCAGTGCAAAGGCGTGGGCTTCACGGTGATCTACACCGCAATCGTCACTTACATCATTCTCAAGGTGCTGGACGCTGTCATGGGTCTGCGTATCACCGAAGAAGAAGAGGCTGTCGGCATCGATCTGGCGCTTCACAACGAACGCGGCTACAACTTGTAAGACGCGCATAAAAAACTTGCCCGGCTTGCCGGGCATTTTTTTGTCTGGAGTTTGTCAGTGTGAGGACTGCTGAAAGGTTTTTTCGTACACGTTTAGTGGTGTTTACGGCGGGCGTTTTTCTGCGGCCAATGGCTTACATGATTGAAGGAATATTAGGGCCTTTGTTTTTTCCCAGAGCGCGCTAGAATGCGCCCCGAACGTGCGGAGAACTGTATGTGGCAACAGACTCTGATTACCCTGCGGGCGAGGCCCCGGGGCTTTCATCTGGTAACGGACGAGTTACTCGCCGGCCTGCCTGAACTCAAGGCGTGTCGGGTCGGTCTGTTGCATTTGTGGCTGCAGCATACCTCGGCGTCGTTGACCATCAACGAGAACGCCGATCCGGCGGTACGTCGCGACTTCGAACGATTTTTCAATCGTCTGATCCCACAAGGAACAGACGGCTATGAGCATAACGACGAAGGCCTGGACGACCTCCCGGCGCACTTCAAGGCCAGCGTGCTTGGCTGTCAGCTCAGTTTGCCGATTTCGGCGGGCCGACTGGCGTTAGGGACCTGGCAAGGCGTTTATCTGGGCGAGCACCGTGATTTTGGCGGTGCCCGTAAAGTCCTCGCCACCGTGCACGGTGAAGAGGCATGAACCGCTGGTCACCAGCGGTTATTGAATTTTTCCGGCAGCCTTCGACAGAGGGCAAAGCTGGGCTATAACTAATCTGCTTTTCGCAAGTCATGAGGTAGAACATGAGCGACGATGATCTGGAAAACGACGACCTCGAAGTAGGCGACGACGACGAAACCGAAGAAGGTCTGGAAGCAGCGGCGGAAGACGTCGCTGAAGACGACGGCGGTGATGCGCCCGTTCCGACCGCCAAAGGCAAAGCCAAGGCAGCGGTATCGGTCGATGAGCTGCCGAGCGTCGAAGCAAAAAACAAGGAACGCGATGCCTTGGCCAAGGCCATGGAAGAGTTCCTGGCCAAGGGCGGCAAGGTGCAGGAAGTGGAGGCCAATGTGGTCGCCGATCCTCCCAAGAAGCCTGACAACAAGTACGGCAGCCGGCCTATCTAAGCGTCTGCCCTTGCTTGCTGAAAAAGCCCGCCGTCGCTGCGGGCTTTTTCATGGGCGATAGATAGGTGGACTGCGTTATCGTTCTTCGCGGGCAAGCC